>CABMPA010000156.1 GCA_902388315.1 uncultured Megasphaera sp.
AAGGCTGTATGCTGGCGGATCACTTGGGAGCTGCAGCTGCGAACCAGCTGCCGGATCGCGTCGTTATTGCGCGTCAAAGTGGCTGCTCCGGCAGTCAATAGGGTGGTACCACGGTGATTACGTCTTCGTCCCTTTTGGGACGGAGACGTTATTTTTTTCACAGATTCAGAGGAGGAAACATAATGGATTACGGTAAGACTTTACATCTGCCTCAGACCGATTTCCCCATGCGCGGCAACTTGCCGAAACGGGAACCGGACTTTTTGAAATTCTGGCAGGACAACAATATTTATGAAAAACGCTTGAAGAAACGGGACGGTGCGCCCAAGTTCATTCTTCACGACGGTCCTCCGTATGCCAATGGCAAGATTCACATCGGCCATGCATTGAATAAAGTCCTGAAAGATATTATCCTCAAATACAAGACCCAGCAGGGCTGCTACACGAAATACGTTCCCGGCTGGGATACGCACGGCCTTCCTATCGAACACGCCGTCATCAAGGATACGGGCCTCAACCGCCACGAAATGGCACCCCTCGACTTGCGCGCCAAATGCCGCGATTATGCCCTGGCCCGCGTCGAAGAACAGAAGAAAGACTTCATCCGCCTCGGCGTCCTCGGCGATTGGGACCATCCGTACCTGACGCTGCGCAAGCCCGTCGAAGTCGCTCAGATCGGCGTCTTCGGTGAAATGGCCAAGAAAGGCTATATCTACAAAGGCCTCAAGACCGTTTACTGGTGCCCGCACTGCGAAACGGCCCTGGCTGAAGCCGAAATCGAATACAAGGATGATAAATCCTTCTCCATTTACGTTAAATTCAAGTCCGTCGACCTCAACTGCCATATGCCGAAAGGCGCTGATCCGGAAAAAGTCTTCGCCCTCATCTGGACGACGACGCCCTGGACCATTCCCTGCAACGTCGCCATCAGTGCCAACGAAAACTTTGAATACGTCTGGGTCCGCATCGGTGACGAATACCTGCTCATGGCTAAAGACCTGGTCGAAACGACCATGAAAGCCGGCAAAGTCGACGACTACGAAGTCCTGCCGGACGTCATGACGGGCAAACAGATCGAAGGCCTGGTCTTCAAGCATCCCTTCTATGACCGTAAAGTCCCCATCATCCTCGGCGACCACGTCACTCTCGAAGCTGGTACCGGCCTCGTCCATACCGCTCCGGACCATGGCCAGGACGACTTTGACGTCTGCGCCAAATATGCTGCCTGGGGCCTCAAGCCGCTGGGTACGGTCGACGGCACGGGCCGTTATACCGACAAGGTTCCCGGTTTTGAAGGTCAGTTCGTCTTCGATACGAACGTACCGGTCATCAAGAAACTGGCTGAACTCAATGCGCTCTTTGCCAAGAGTACCTTCCGTCATCAGTATCCGCACTGCTGGCGCTGCAAAGAACCGATCATCTACCGCGCTACGGAACAGTGGTTTGCTTCGGTTGACGGCTTCCGCCAGAAAGCCCTCGATGCTATCGACACGGTCAAATGGATTCCGTCCTGGGGCCATGACCGCATTTACAATATGATCCATGACCGCGGTGACTGGTGCATTTCCCGTCAGCGTGTCTGGGGCGTACCTATCCCTATCTTCTATTGCGAAGACTGCGGCGAACACATCATCAATGATGAAACCATCACCCATCTGCAGAAGATGTTCGCCGAAGAAGGCTCCGATACGTGGTGGATGCACGACGTCAAGGAACTCATGCCGGAAGGCTATAAATGCCCGCACTGCGGCGGCACGCACTTCCGCAAGGAAACGGATATCATGGACGTCTGGTTCGACAGCGGCTGCACCCATCAGGGCGTACTGAAGAACGATCCGGACCTCGATTATCCCTGCGAAATGTACCTGGAAGGCTCGGACCAGCATCGCGGCTGGTTCAACAGCTCCCTGCTCACGTCGGTTGCCGTCAATGGCTATGCTCCGTACAAATCGGTACTGACCCACGGCTTCACCGTCGACGGCGAAGGCCGCAAGATGAGTAAATCCGTCGGCAATACCGTCGCTCCTCAGGAAGTCATCGAAAAATACGGTGCTGACGTCCTGCGCCTGTGGGTATCGTCGGCTGACTACCAGGGCGATATCCGCTTGTCGCCGAAGATCCTGAAACAGCTCTCCGACGTCTACCGCAAGATCCGCAACACCTTCCGTTACCTCCTGGGCAACCTGGCCGACTTCGACCCGGCTAAGGATATGATTGCCTACCAGGATATGACGGATCTCGATAAATGGGCTCTCCTGCGCCTGGAACAGGTCTTCGAAGAAGTCACCGATGCTTATGAAAACTACCAGTTCCACGTCATGTACCATGCCATCCACAACTTCTGCACCGTTGACCTGAGCGCCATGTACCTGGATGTCATCAAAGACCGCCTGTACACAGAAAAGGCTGATTCCCAGATCCGCCGCAGCGCTCAGTCGGCTATGTACGTCATCCTCGACACGCTGGTCAAGATCGTCGCACCGGTCCTGTCCTTTACGGCCGAAGAAGTATGGCAGAACATGCCGGCTGTCGAAGGCAAGGAAGAAAGTGTCCTCCTCACCGATTGGCCCAAGGCTCATAAAGAATATCTCGACGCCGACCTCGATGCCCGCTGGGCTCAGTTCCTGTCGTACCGCCGCGATTTGACGCGTGTCCTCGAAGGCGCCCGCAAGGAACACAAGATCGGCCATGCGCTGGATGCAGCTGTCACCATCTATGCTGACGGCGAAGACTTCGATTTCCTCAGCCAGTGGCAGGATCAGCTGGCAACGCTGCTCATCGTCAGCGAAGCCAAACTGGTCAAAGGCGAAGCCCCGGCCGAAGCCGTTGCCGGTGAAGACCACGGCGATATGAAAGTCGTCGTCGCTCCGTCGACCGCTGAAAAATGCGAACGCTGCTGGATCCACAGCGACACCGTCGGTTCCGACCCCAATCATCCGACCCTCTGCGCCCGCTGCGCCGCTGTATTAAGTGAATAATAACATCAAAATCAAGCATGAATGAAAAAGGGACTGTCGCATGTGCGGCAGTCCCTTTTTTAGCAGTCAGCAGCTAGCTGTTAGCAGTTAACTGCTGGTTTTAAATTTAAAGCAATCACGTCAAACATCAAACGTCAAACATCAAACATTAAAGACAAAGGAAACAGGTATGATAACAAAAGGCTTTATATGACATTTCTTTTTTTTATTGAAAATTTACGGTTTTTGCTTTATAATAAACAAGTGTATTCATGTATTATACATTTGCAACATGGAATTATTGATTTTATTGATTTTTGCTAGGAGGTTTTATTTATGCATAGTTTATGGAATGCATTGAACCGCATCAGCCTGATCAAGCAGATCATCGTCGGCTTGGTCATCGGTATCGCCGTGGCCATGGCTTTCCCGGCTGCCGGGAAGGAACTGGCCCTGCTCGGCGTCATCTTCGTCGGAGCCTTGAAGGGCATCGCCCCGGTCCTGGTCTTCGTCCTGGTCGCTGCTGCTTTGAGCCGCAAACAGGAAGACCACGAATCGAACATCAAAGACGTCATCATCTTGTATCTCATCGGGACGTTCCTGGCCGCTTTCTTTGCCGTCATGATCAGTTTCGTCTTCCCGCTGACGTTGCAGCTCGACGTATCGGCTGCCAGCAATAAAGCGCCGGAAGGCATTGCCGAAGTCCTGACGACGCTCCTCAAGAACATCGTCGACAATCCGGTACACGCTTTGATGACGGGCAATTACATCGGCATCCTCGGCTGGGCCTGCCTGTTCGGCGTCGCCGTCCGCCGCGTTTCCGAATCGTCGAAAGCCGTCCTCGACGACTGTGCCGACGCCGTCACGACCTGCGTCCAGTGGATTATCCGCCTGGCTCCGCTCGGCATCATGGGCCTCGTCGCTGACTCCGTTTCGTCCAACGGCATCGGTGCCCTCATCGGTTATGCTAAACTGCTCTGTCTCTTGTTAGGGACGATGCTGCTCTTCGCCTTCGTCGTCAATCCGGTCATCGTTTACGCCAAGATTCACCGCAATCCCTATCCGCTGGTCTGGAAATGCATCAAGACGTCCGGCGTCACGGCCTTCTTTACGCGCAGCTCGGCCGCTAACATCCCGGTCAACCTGTCCCTGGCCAAGGAACTCGGCGTCAATCCCGATACGTACACCGTCACCATTCCGCTCGGTGCGACCATCAATATGTCCGGCGCAGCCATCACCATTTCCATCATGACCCTGGCTGCCGTCCATACCTTGGGCATTCCCGTCGACTTCCCGACGGCCCTCTTGCTCAGCGTCCTCTCGGCCATCGGCGCCTGCGGCGCTTCCGGCGTTGCCGGCGGCTCCCTGCTGCTGATTCCCATGGCCTGCAGCCTCTTCGGTATCTCCAATGATATCGCCATGCAGGTCGTCGGCGTCGGCTTCATCATCGGCGTCCTCCAGGACTCGACAGAAACGGCCCTCAACTCGTCGACGGATATCCTCTTCACAGCCGCTGCCGACTTTGCCCAGCGCGGCTATCCGGAACACCTGGGTGGCAGCCGCGAAGTCAGCCATCAAGGGTAGAGGACGCCTAAACGGCGTCCCGCCGGCCGCAGACCGCCGTTCGCAGGCCGCCTGTAGGGGCGCCACGTGGGGCGCCCGCCACAGATTATGACGAATAACGCGCAGTTCGCAGGCCGCAAAAAAGGGACCGTCGCACGAAGGCTTCTGCCATCATGCGAGGTCCCTTTCTCTTTAATGTTTGAGGTTTGATGTATGATGTTTGAAGCGATGGTTTTAAACTGTACCCTTTGTCAAGGACATTTTTAAAAGTTTATACCCCTTGTTTTTAG
>CABMPA010000157.1 GCA_902388315.1 uncultured Megasphaera sp.
GCCGGTCGACGAGGTCGATCTGGGTCGCATCGCCGTTGACGACGACCCGCGAGTGGTTGCCCATACGGGTGAGGAACATCTTCATCTGTTCCCGCGTCGTGTTCTGGGCTTCGTCGAGGATGATGAACGATTCTTCCAGGGTCCGGCCGCGCATGTAGGCCAGCGGCGCCACTTCGATGATGTTGCGGTCGATCATCTTCTGGAACTGGTCATAGCCGAACATGTCGGCCAGGGCGTCGTAGAGCGGGCGCAGGTACGGGTCGATCTTTTCCTGCAGGTCGCCGGGCAGGAAGCCCAGTTTTTCCCCGGCTTCGACAGCCGGCCGGGTCAGGATGATCCGTTCGACTTCGCGGTTCTTGAGATAAAAAGCCGCCAGGGCTACGGCCAGGTAGGTCTTGCCTGTCCCGGCCGGGCCGATGCCGAAGGTGACCAGGTTCTTGCGGATGGAATCGACGTAGCGTTTCTGGCCCAGCGTCTTGGGCTTGATGAGGCGGCCCCGGGCAGAAATGCCGACCGTATCTTCATAGAGGTTGTGCAGGGCCTCCGATTGGCCTTCTTTGATGAGTCTGGCCGAATAGCGGACGTGCTGCGTCGTCAGATAGGTGTTTTCCCGGAACAAGTAGCGCAGGACGCGGAAGACTTCGGTCACATAGGCCACATCCTCTTCGCTGCCGACGATCATGGCCGTATCGCCGCGGACGGCAATGCGGCAGTCCGGGAATTCGCGCTGCATCGTCTTGAGGAATTCGTCTTTCATGCCCAGGACGGCCCGGGCTTCACGCAAATCGGAAAATTGCAGTTTCTTTTCTACCAAAGTGAGATACTCCTTTATATCATGAATTTACGGACGGCCTTGCCGTGCAGGTAGTCACAGCGGGCTCCCTGCCGGGTGTCGCGTTTCTCCAGTTCTTCATCGATCATGTCGCGGATGCGCCACCAGCCCATGCCCCAGTTGGCAAAATCCGTCGCTTCCTTCGGCGCCCGGCCGATGAGGCGCTGGAAGACCGTATCGGGCCGGCTGTATTCGAGGAAGGCCACGACGCGGCGGACGTATTCCTCACAGGTCCAGAGCTTGATCTGACCCTGGGCGTACCATTCGGCCATAGCCGTGTGCTTGATGATATACAAGGCGTGGAGCTTGACTTCGTCCGAACCGAGGGCGGCGATGATCTTGGCCGTTTCCACCGTGTCTTCCATCGTATCCCAGGGAAGGTCGAGGATGACGTGGGTACAGGTCCGGAAGGGATACGCCCGGAGCATGACCATGGCGTCGATATATTCGGCCACCGTATGGCCGCGGTTGATTCTGGCCAGGGTCTTATAATTGACGGTCTGCAAACCCAGTTCAACGAGGATATCGACGCCGTATTTTTCTTTGACTTCAGCCAGGATATCCAGATAAGTCTCGTTGAGGCAGTCCGGCCGGGTCGCTATGGCCAGGGCCACGATATCGGGCTGGCAGGCAGCGATGAGATACTCCCGGAAGCGCGCTAGCGGCAGATAGGTATTGGTGAAATTCTGGAAATAAGCGATGAACTTATTGGCCTTGTACTTGGGCTTGATGTGGGCCATGTTCTGCTCGATCTGCTGGCCGATAGTCACCGTCGCCGGCAGGTTCTCGTAACCGGCGCCGATGGAACCGCAGAAAGCGCAGCCCCGGACGCCCAGGGTCCCGTCGCGGTTGGGACAGGTATCGGGGATGCTGATAGGCAGTTTATAGACTTTTTCGCCATACGTCTCTTTTAAATACGTCGAATAGACGCGATAACGTTCGTTCACAACGATTCTCCTTTAACCGGGATGACACACCAGTCGGCCCGGTCTTTCTTTTTTTCAGCCAGAATATAGGCATCTCCTGCGGGAACAGTGCCGTAACGGCGCAACTCCTCTTTCAGGTCCGGACTGGCCGGCCAGATGCGATAGCGCATCTTGATGTCGCGCCAGTTGGTAAAACGATAGCCTTTGGCATACGGCTGCAGCCAGGCTTCGTCGCGGAAGATGGCGTCGGTCTGGCTGCGCGGCGCTTCACGCCAGCCGAGGAAATCGGGATGGAGGCGGAAGCGGAAAAAGGTCAGCATATCCAGGGCCAGCAGTTCTTTGGCCAGATTCTTCTGGTCTGCCGACAGGGGCAGGACCTCGTCGATGCAGTGGCAGAGGAAATGACACAGGGAGTCATCGGACAGGGCCTTTTGGTCATTATGCAGGACGAGCCACTCGTCTGTCAAGGCCTCGTAGAGTTTCATATAATCCGGCGCATACCGGCGTCCGAGCCAGTTAAAGAGATATGAGAATTTCCCGGAATTATAGGTCCGTTCAAAGACGTCTTCCAGGACTTTCAGATAGGCTACTTTTTCATAAGGCAGCCACGTCGTCGCCAGGACCTCATAAGGGCCCTGCGGGTCATAGCGGTAATCATCAGGGTAGTCGCGGCGGATGCCAGACCCCTTGAGGAGCTTCAAGAAGCCGATCTGTAATTTATGGGGATGAAGGGCATAGATGTCGTTGAAGGACTGGCGCAGATGGCCGTAGTCTTCATAAGGCAGGCCGACGATGAGGTCCAGATGGAGGTGCATCGTCCCCAAGGCGACGAGGCGTTCCATGATATGCGTGATGCGCGGCCAGTCATTATGGCGGTGGATGGCCTGAAGCGTCGGCTCATACGTCGTCTGGATGCCCATTTCCAGCTGGATCCGCCCTTTCGGGGCCCGGGACAGGAGGTCGATATCCTCATCGGTCAGGACGCCAGGTTCGATTTCCAGATGGAAATTGATGGGCTTATCGACTCCGATCATGTATTCGATGAGCGGCCGATGATGGGCCGGACTGCAGTTGAAGGTACGGTCGACGAACTTGACCTGATGGACGCCGGCATCGACGAAGGACTGCAGCTCTTTCAGGACCAGCGGGACCGAGCGGAAGCGGACGCGGTCGTTCATGCCGGACAGGCAATACTGGCAGTGGAAGGGGCAGCCCCGGGAGCTTTCATAATACATGATGCGGTGGTCCAGTTCGCGGAAATCCTGATGCTCGTAGGGAAAGGGCAGGCTGTCCAGATTTTCCACTTCCTGAAAGGCTTCATCGCCCTGGATGACGCCGCCGACACGGCCGAGGACACCGGGAACTTCCGTCCCGTTGCGGCCGGCAGCCAGGGATTTCAGAAAGGCCGGCACCATCTCCTCCCCTTCGCCTTGCAGGACATAGTCGATATTCCCATAATCTTCGAGAATCTGCCGGGCCGTATAGGAAACTTCCGGGCCGCCGACAAAGACCTTGGTCTGGGGAAAGACCTGTTTCACCAGGTCGATGAGGTGACAGGTCATCTCGATGTTCCAGATGTAGCAGGAAAAACCGATGGCGTCGGCCTTAAACGATGCGATGTGGCGCAGGATGTCATAGCTGTTCTGGTTGATCGTATATTCGGCGACAGACACAGCGACGCCCTGGTGGTCACACGCCGTCGACAGGCAGCGCAGGGCCAGGGACGATTGGATGAATTTGGAATTCAGGATGGTAAGCAGTGTTTTCATGGAAGCCCTTCTTTTGATTGTTATATGTATATATAAGTATACCGCAAGGACGGCGTTCTGTCATGTCTTTTCCAGCCCCTGGCGCAGACAGCCTTTTCGCCTGCCTCTTTTTATGATAAGATGAGATAGTATATAGATTTTCCCCTACGAAAAGGAGGCTTTTCCTTGTTTAAAATAGCACTTGCCCAGACAAACGTCCACCCTGGCAATCCACGGCAGAACACGGCCGTCATGAAAGACTTCATTGCCAAGGCCAAAGCAGCCGGCTGTGACCTGATTGTCTTCCCGGAACTCGCTATCCCAGGCTACCTCATCGGTGATATTTGGGACCAGCCCGACTATATCGACGACTGCGTCCGCTTCGGCGAAGAAATCAAGGCGCTATCGGACGGCATAGCCATCATCTTTGGCAACGTCGCCAAAGAAACGGACCGGGTCAACCTCGACGGCCGGACGCGGAAATACAACGCCATGTTCATCGCCTATAACGGCCGCTGGATTTCGCCGGCCCGTTCGCCCTACCCCTTCTATATCAAGACGCTTCTGCCCAATTACCGGGAATTCAGCGACATCCGCTACTTCACGTCGCTCATCGAAGTCGCCCAGGAACGCCACGCCTTCCCGGAAGACTTCCTCTCGCCTGTCCAGATTTCCTTCGACGACGGCCGGAAATTCCGCATGGGGCCCCTCATCTGCGAAGACAGCTGGGATGAAAATTATCCCTTCAAACCCATGAGCTATTTAGGGCAGATGTACGACATCGACATGTTCATCAACATTTCCAACTCGCCCTTCACCCTGGGCAAGACCCAGCGGCGTCACCGCCTCTTTGGCCAGGCCATCGACAAGGTCCACTGCCCGGCCATCTACGTCAACTGCACAGGCATCCAGAACAATGGCAAGAACATCTACACCTTCGACGGTGCCAGCAGCACCTATCAGAAAGACGGCTCGCAGCACGTCGAATGTACGCCTTTTACAGAAGAAATGGTCATCGTCGATTTCGATGAAAAGGCGCAGCGCTTCGTCTCACCGTCCCATTTGCAGCCGGAAAAAAGCCAGATCGATGACATCTACGCCAGCCTGCATTACGGCCTGAAATCCTTCATGGATGCCATCGGCGTCCACAAAGTCGTCCTCGGCGTATCGGGCGGCATCGACTCGGCTGTCAATGCGGCCCTCTATGCCAGCGTACTGCCGCCGGAAAACATCCTCCTGGTCAACATGCCCAGCTGCTACAA
>CABMPA010000158.1 GCA_902388315.1 uncultured Megasphaera sp.
GCAAGTTTGCGTTTTTGTATCATCTTCACTTTCCTCCTATTTCTTTCGATTCCTGGTTCTTGATGCCATAGAGAAGGACATTGATACAACGCTTCATATAGGCACTAAAGGTGGAATCGTGATTGACATCATTAAAATAATCGATAATGTCGTCGGCTGCGCTATGCAGGAGGCGCAAGAACAGGAATTTATCAAAGGGCTTGAATTCTCCTGTCTCCTGAGCTTCATCGAGGAGCTGTTCCAAAAGGAGCCAGTCTTTTTGATAGCGGGACTGCAGGCGGTTCCAGATGTCGGGCATTTTCGCCAATAGTTCCGATGCTTTCCGCACGGACAAGACCTGCCAGTTTTCACTGGGGACATCGAAATACGCGATGAGCTTGGCTTCACAGGTCATCGAAGGGTCGCTGACGATCTGCTGATGATAGTCATAAATCTTATCGGTAAAATCAGCCATGGCCTGTTCGACGATTTCCTGTTTCGACGAAAAATGTTCGTACAAAGTCCGCTTGCTGATGCGCAGATTACGGGCTAAATCGTCCATGTGAAAATCAGCACCATGGCGGTTGATTTCACAAAGGGCTTCTGCCAGGATCTTGGCGCGGATATTTTCTGTCATGTAAACACGTCCTACTCAAAAAAATACAAGGTGCTGCTTTTGAAACTCAAACTATAAAACTCAGTACCAATTTATAGTTTAATATACAGCACCTTATAAGTCAATAAACAAATCGATATTATTCTTTCTTACTTCTTCAATTCTTCGGCAAATTTCCGAATCGGCAAAATCTTATACAAGACAGCGCCGCAAGCTGCGCCGATACAAGTATTGGGCAAGAAAGCGACGACGAAGAACCACAAGGCGACGACTTTGGAATCGAGGACGAAGGCAGCTACAGGGTAAGCGATGAGGCCGCCCAGGATCCCGGTCCCGATGATTTCCCCGGCGACGGCGCCCCAGATGGAATTCGTCTTCTTATACAAGATACCGGACAAGGCGGCGCCGATCATGCTGCCGGGATAAGCCAGGACGGTACCGACGCCCATAGCGATGCGGATGGATGAAATGCAGAAAGCACCGGCCGTCGAATAGCGCCAGCCCACAAGGACCGACAAGAGGACATTGATCAGATGCTGCAACGGGAAGACGCGGGCCCCGCCAAAGGGGAAGGATACGAAAGGCGCTAACAGGACGCCGATGGCGATGAAAATCGCCGTCACTGTCATTTTCTTGAGTTCATTATTATTCATGATGTATCAAAACCTTTCCATATTTTTGTAATCTTACATCATTTATTTGATAAAAAGCATCGAAAAGACGGGCGTGAAAGGTCCCAGGCCCGGCCTGGCCCTCCCCTGCCAGGGCCAGCTCACCGCCAATGCCCATGGTCAGCAGGCCGCCGGCAGCTGCCGTGAACGGATCGGCCACGGCGGCAAAGGAGGCGATGAGGGACGTCGTCATACAGCCCGTACCGGTAACATAGGTCAGCATGGGACAGCCATTGTGGATTTCTGCCGTCTGGCGGCCATCGGAAAGGACGTCGACGGCGCCGGTAATGGCGACAGTCGTCCCGAGATGACTGGCCAGGGACGAGGCCAGCTCCGGGTCGGCGGCGCGGATATGGCTGTCGACGCCGAAATCCTGACCGCTCTTATGGGCTGCCAGGCAGGTGATTTCCGAGGCATTGCCGCGGATGACGGCCATGGGCAGTTCGTCCAGCAGGCGCTGGGCCGCCTGAGTCCGGAAGGCCGTACCACCGGCACCGACAGGGTCAAAGATGATAGGGACGCCGTGAGCCGCGGCCGATTTACCAGCCGCCAGCATGGCTTCCAGCGTCCATTGCTGGAGCGTCCCCAGATTGAGGACCAGGGCCCTGGCGGCAGCCGCCATTTCAGCGACTTCCTCGACGGCATTGGTCATGGTCGGCGACGCGCCGATAGCCAGTGTCGCATTGGCACAATCGGTCATAGTGACAAAATTCGTGATGTGGTGGATGAGAGGCCGCTGGCGGCGCAATTCCCGAAGGGCCTTAGCAACAGCCGGGATGAGTTCCATCATCACCCCTCCCTTCAGACGTGAATCTTGAGGATGGCTTTCTTGATGGCCTTCCCCTGCCCATCGGGCGCACAGAGACAGCGATGGCCGTCAGCCGGCGTAAAGATGGCATACGTCCCCGGTGTCATGGCAATGACCGTATCGGCTGCGACATCGGGATTGTAGAACCAGGCATCACTGCCGGCCCGGCTGTCGTCGACGACGGAGCCGGCCTGGCACAACGGCTGCCAGCCAATGTTTTCTTCGCCTTCGAGGACGTACTGGACGTCGATGTAATCGCGGTGGGCTTCCATCAGGCGCTGGCTGGCCGGTGCCGTTTCCGTGGCGTCGACATTCATGTAATTCACCGTATCGAACGTGTAGCGCCCAGGCTGCAAGTCCGACTTGATCAGAGAAGACAGTTTCTCGATCCACGGCCGGATATACTCCGGCAGGAAACGGCTTTCCTTGTCATACTGGGAAATATTACCTACGAACATGGGCTTCCCTCCTAATCTTCATCGCTGGCTTCACGGGCTGCGACATTTTTATCGAACAGGGCATCGGCAAACTGGGCGGCATCGAAGGGGCGCAGGTCGTCGACGCCTTCGCCGACGCCGACCCAGCGGACAGGAACCCCCAGTTCCCGCTTGACCGACAAGATGACGCCGCCTTTGGCCGTCCCATCGAGTTTGGTCAGGACGACGCCCGTCAAGGGGACGACGTCGCCGAAGAGCTTGGCCTGGCTGACGGCATTCTGGCCTGTCGTGGCATCGAGGACGAGGAGCGTTTCCTGCGGGGCTCCTTCGATGTTGCGGCCGGCGACGCGGGCCATCTTCCGCAATTCTTCCATGAGGTTGGACTTGGTCTGCAGGCGGCCGGCCGTATCGACGAGGAGGATATCCACGCCCTTGGCCTTGGCCGACGCCGTAGCATCGAAGACGACAGCCGCGGCGTCAGCCCCTTCCTGGTGCTTGACGATAGGTACGCCGACGCGTTCGGCCCAGATGGTCAGCTGTTCCGATGCAGCCGCACGGAAAGTATCGCCAGCGGCGAGCATGACCGATTTCCCCTGCTGCTTGTAATACTTGGCCAGTTTGCCGATGGTCGTCGTCTTGCCGACGCCATTGACGCCGACGATGAAGATGACCCGCGGCCCGTCGGTTTCCGGGACGGGTTCATCGTTTTCATTGAGCAGGGCGACGATGCATTTTTCCAAATAGGGCACGACGTCGTTACCGTCTCTGATTTCCTTCGATTTGACGCCGGTCCGGATCTGGTCCAGGAGGTATTCCGTCGTTTCGACGCCGATATCGCCGGTAAGCATAACTGCTTCCAGATCATCATACATGTCGTCGTCGATTTTGGCGTAGCCGCGGACGACGGTTTCGATGTTCTGGATGAGTGAATGTTTCGTCTTTTCTAAGCCTTTGCGAAGTTTTGAAAAAAATCCCATAGTTATGTTCCTTCCTTTAACAATTCATCTACTTTGACAGTCAGCAGTCGCGATACGCCTTTTTCTTCCATCGTCACCCCCAGGAGGGTATTGGCCGCTTCCATCGTCTTGCGGCGATGGGTGATGACGATGAACTGCGTCGCACCGCTGTAATTCTTGAGGTATCGGGCCATGCGTTCGACATTGGCTTCGTCCAGGGCGGCGTCGACTTCGTCGACCAGGCAGAACGGCGCCGGATGATAGGCCAGAAAGGCCAGGAGCAGGGCGATGACCGTCAGGGCCCGTTCGCCGCCGGAAAGGAGCGTCAGGGACTGCTGTTTCTTTCCCGGCGGGCGGATATAGATTTCTACCCCGGCGTCCAGGATATTCTCCTTGTCGGTCAGGGCCAGGTGGGCCGTGCCGCCGCCAAAGAGACGGCTGAAGATATCCTGGAAGTGGACGCCGATTTCCTTGAAGGCCTTGGCGAACTGTTCCGCCATGGCTGCGTCGATTTCGGCGACGACAGTCCGCAGTTTTTCCCGCGATTCTTTCAGGTCATCGCACTGGCGGATGTAGAAATCCCGCTTTTCCAAGGCCGCCTTGTATTCGTCTTCAGCGGCCGGGTTGATAGTCCCCAAGGCCGTAATCTGGCCTTTCAGGGAAGCCACCTTGTCGTGGAGCTCTTTCAGCGAGCCTTCGCGGCGCCGCTCCATGGCCTCCTGGCGGCTCAGGCCCTGCATGGCCAGCCGTTCTTCATGATGGCTGATATCGCCCTTGTATTTTTCCAACTGGATGTCGGCGGCGTTACAGCGCTGCTGCCATTCCTGATGGCGCCGGCGCAGGTCGTCGACGACGGCATCCAGGGCCTGGCTTTTCTTCATCGACTCGTTGCGTGTCTGGTAAAAAGCCTCTTTGGCCTGGTCGCAGCGGACGGTATCGGCCTCTTTCACGGTAATGTTTTTCGACAGTTCTGTCAACAGGCTGGCCGCTTCTTCCTGACGGCGTGCCAGGTCCTGGCGGCGCTGGGACAGGGCTTGTTCCTGCGAGGCCAATTCCTGCTGCCACGTATCATGCTGGCGCAGCTGGTCTTCGCCATGACTGACTTGTTCCGTCAATTTGGCCACGGCAATCTTCCGGTCCGTCAAGGCCTGACGGCACTGGGCCGCTTCGGCTTTGGCAGCGTCACAGGCATCCTGCCATTGCTGGACATCGGCAGCCGGGCCATTTTCTGTGGCAGCCAGGGCTTCTTCCTTGGCTACCAGCCGGGCCTGCATATCGGCTC
>CABMPA010000159.1 GCA_902388315.1 uncultured Megasphaera sp.
GCAGGCCGTCGACTTTCTTGTCGATGACGTTGCCGTCCAGGAGATAGTAGTTGAAGCGCCCGGCTTCGACTTTCAGCCGGTCTTGTTCGTGCTGGATGTAAAGCCGTCCGAGATATAGGTGATGGTCAGCGTTGGCATCCTTGTCGTTGCGCAGGTCTTCAAGTTGTGTGCGCAGCGACGTTTTTTCATTGAAGTGGACGAAGGGGAACAGGCGCAGGCGGCGCGTTGCCAGGTAGACCCGCTCATCGTGGCGTCGGACCTGGCCGGGGACGGGCTGGCTTTCCGCACGGAACTGGCCCCGGCCCCAGAGCCAGCGATAGTCGCCGTGAAGTTCGACGTAGGGACAGGCTCCTTTTTCCGTGACCGGGATTTCCTGATCTTCCAAGGGCGCCGTCTCTTCGACAGGCAGGTTCGGGGATGCCGGCAGGGAGGCTGACAGGCTGGCCGGGAAGAGAGCGATGAAGGCCAGACAGAGGACTGCTCCCGGCCACAGGGAAGGCTGTTTGTTCATAGGCGTGTCCTTTCGGGAATTTTTTTTTATAAGTATATCATGATGTAAGACGGGCGTATATACAATAGTTTACAAAAAAGTACGTTTTCGATTACAATAGAAAATAATAACTAGGAAAAAGGAGACGATGCCTTTCATGAAGTCTTCATCAACCCGGCGCAGCCTGATAGCCCTGGCACGCCGTATTTTACATTCCTATTTCGCCTCATCCAGCCTGGACCTGCTCTTGACCTATTTGGCGCCCGATGTCCTCTGGCTTGGCGCCGGCCGGGAAATGAGCGCCGAAGGGCGCCAGCGGGTCGGCGACATTTTCCGGGCCAGTGCCAACCGGCTCATCCCCTGCGTCATGAGCCAGGAGACGTACCGGGCCAAGAAATGGGCCGACGATCTGTGGCTGGTAGAAGGATCGTGCCAGTTAAAGACGGACCCGTCGTATAAAATCTATCTGCAGGAATACCAGCGCTGTACCTTTGTGTTCCGCCGCAGTCAGGAAGAAGCAGACGAATCGGAAAAGCTCCCCTGGGAAATCGTCTACATCCACAATTCCATTGCCTACCGGGAGCTCCAGCCCCATGAAATGTTTGCCTGGACCGAAGGCCTGCGGAACTATAAGCGTCTTCATCAGCCCGATATCAGTCTGTTGACCCTGACGGATAAGGCCAAGATGCTCTATCTCTTCCGCAGCGTCTATGAAGCCTTGCCAGAGGGATTGCAGGAGGTTCTGCTCATGCTGGCGCAGATGCCCGACTTTACGGCCCAGGAAGCGGGCTTTTTCTGCCATCAGGCCTCGGAATCGGAGCGCTTACTGTCGGCGTGGGAAAAGAATCCCTTCCTGGCCTTTCACTATGACGCCGGGAAGTATACCTTCCATCCGGGATTCGCCAGTTTCTTGCAGAAAGAATTCCGCAAACATGCCTATCCCTGGCAGCAGACGATGTGGTGCCGCATCTGCGACGGTTATTTACAGGGAGGGGACTATAAAGCGGCCTTTGCCTTTGCCGTCCGGGCCAAGGACAGCGGCCGCATCCTGCTGGCTGTCGAAGGCGGCGGCCTGGCCATCCTCTATTTCCAGCCCGTCGAAGCGCTCCTGGATATCTTTCTCCAGGATACGGACCGCAGCTGGATGGTCCATACCGGAGCCTGCCTGCGTCTGCTGCTGTTCATCAATCTGACGTCGGGACCGCGCAGGGCTGCCGTCGACCGTCGGCGTTATCTGGATATCGTAGCGGGGCATACGGCTTTTTCGGCTGCCGCTCAGGCGGCTTTATATGTCCTGGAAGGGCTGGACCATATTCCCGTCGTCCAGAAGATGCTGCCTTATTTCCAGAAGGCCCGGAGCCTGTGCCAGCAGACCGGTGCACGCCTGCCCTATGACTATATGAAAGGCGTGACCCAGGGTGTCTTCGGCCAGCTCGTGGTATATTGGCAGCGGCCCGGAGCGTTGTCCCGGGAAATCCAGGGCCTGCGGCAGTTGTACGAGTGCTGCGGCCAGATCATCGAAGGCTGTGATGCCGCCCTTTGGCAGGATGCCATCATTGCCGAAGAACAGTACCTGCTGGGCCATATTTCTGTAGCTAAAGCCTTGATGAAGCCCTTCCTGCAGGGGAAGCTCCATCAAGAAGACGCGCAGCAGCGGGCCATCATCGCCCTCTTCCTCTTGCCGCGCATCGCCATTTTCGAGAAGAACATGGATGATTTCGCCGAGTGCCAGCGCGTGTGCCGTCAGCTGCTGGACCGTGTGAACGATGACCTGCTGCTCACGGATTTGAAGATTACGTCGGCTTTCGTATCGTGTCTCTTGGAAGAACCATCGGAGAAACAGACTGAAATCCACGAACAGCTGGAATCGCTGAACCGTCATCCGTCCTTATACGATACTTTCATGTCCCTGCGGCACCGCATCCTCTTAACCATGCATAAGTACCAGCAGCTGCAGCTCATCCTGGACCCGCAGGCCCTGGAAGAAGACAGCCCGGGGGCGACGATGCGCAAGTTATATGACAGCATCCTCCTGTCTATCGTCGAAGAACAGCTGGGTAAGATGGATAAGGCCAAGGTGTTCTTAAAGAAGGCCCTGGCCCTGGCTGAACCGGACCAGGTCGTCATGCCCTTTGCCGAACACGCCCTCTTTTTCCCGCAGTGCCTGGCTTGGGCGGGGAAACAGGCGGAACACGCCGATTTCATGGCCAAAGTCGATGCCTTTTCATTGGAACAGATACCCGTCGTCCAGCCCGTCGAGGAAGCCTTGACAACGCGGGAACTGTTCATCATCAAAATGGTGTCTCAAGGGAAGACGAACCAGGAAATCGCCGAGGTCCTCCATATCGCTGAAATCACTGTTAAGAAGCGGCTGTCCCAGCTATATCACCGCTTCGGCGTGACCAATCGCACGGGCCTGACTCATAAATTCAAGGGCAAAGTCTGAGGCCAGTGCGTTGCCGCAGGCGGCGATAGCCTGTATAATAAAGGAAAACGATACAGGAAAGAGGAGATTATTTATCATGGAAATCAGAACGGCTACGATGGCCGATTTAGCCGCTGTGACGGCTGTAGAGAAAGCGTGTTTCCCTCCGGCAGAGGCGGCGACGGCCGATGAATTCCGGGACCGCCTGGCCCATTATGCCGGGCACTTCTGGCTGCTCTTTGACGACGAAGGGCAGCTCGTGTCCTTCGTCGACGGTATGGTGACGGAAGAACGGGATTTGACCGATGCCATGTACGCCCAGGCAGCCATGCACGATGAACAGGGAGCCTGGCAGATGATATTCGGTGTCAATACGATGCCTTCATGCCGGCGCCATGGCTATGCCGGACGGCTCCTGGAAGCAGCCATTGCCGATGCCAGGCAGCAGGGGAGACAGGGCCTGGTCCTGACCTGCAAGGAAAAGCTCCTCCCGTATTATGCTAAATTCGGCTTTCAGAACGAAGGCGTCAGCGCGTCCGTCCACGGCGGCGTCACCTGGTATCAGATGCGGCTGACTTTTGCGTAGCTGTCGTGCGAGCCCCTACAACGTAAATACAAATTTTAATTTATAGTTTGTAGTTTGTAGAGGGTGGTTTTAAATTTAAAAGCCTTCACTAAAAACTACAAACTGCAAACTTAATACTTAACAAGGACTTGTCGTCATAAGACAAGCCCTTGTTTAATCCATGAAAAACGTGTATAATTAAAGTTAATTTGATGAATTTTATGTATGTCGACAGGGGAGATGTGTTTGTTCATGAATAAAACGATCGTTACGTCTATATTTGTCGTATTGGCCTTATTATTATCGACGACGTGGGATTTGCTGGCTGTCAAGATTCTGCTGACAGGCTGTCTGATGGGCTGGCTGGCCCGGACGATTGTCGCCAATTTCCAGGCCAATGCCAAGAAAACGGCTGCCCGCAAGAAAAAAGTACGCCGTCCGCGCACGACCCAGCATAGCCAGGCAAGTCAAGCCGGCTTAACGGGGCATTAAGAGTAAAAATTTTAAAATCCATAAAATATAAATAATTGTCACATTGGCATATAATATATTAAAGAGATTAAACGAAATCATAACGTTTAATCTCTTTTTTATTCTTAAAAAATATAAGTAAAACACCGATGATGACTTAATGGTATATTTGACAGGCCTTTTTAATCGTGATATACCGTACACATGCGCAGAAGCGAAGATGGATTTTATAGCCTTTATCTTTTATTTGTTTTAACATCTTCAGCTCCTCCGCGCAAATCTGTTTGTTTTTTGTAAGTATAGGAGGAATTTTTATGAATGGTGTTGTTTTAGTCACCTGCGCTATCGTCATCCTGGCGGTAGCCTATCGGTTCTACGGTAAATGGCTGGCCAGGACATGGGGCATCGATCCCAACGCCTTGACGCCGGCTCATCGCCTGGAAGACGGGCAGGATTATACGCCGTCTTCTAAGTTCACGGTCTTTGCCAATCAGTTCTCGTCCATCACCGGTGCCGGCCCTGTCACGGGCCCGATCATCGCAGCCGCTTACGGCTGGCTTCCGGCGTTCTTATGGCTCATGATCGGCGGCGTCTTCTTCGGTGCCGTCCAGGACTTTGCCGCCCTCTATGCATCCATGAAGAATGACGGCAAATCCATGGGCGTCCTCATCGAAAAGTACATCGGCACGACGGGCCGCCGCCTGTTCCTGCTTTTCTGCTGGGTCTTCAGCCTGCTGGTCATCGCCGCTTTCGGCGATATCGTCGCTACGAC
>CABMPA010000160.1 GCA_902388315.1 uncultured Megasphaera sp.
AGTTTTTCTGACATTACATGACGCGTTTGGCTCCGATGTAGCGGGCAGCCCAATAGCTGCTGTCCATATCGGAAATGCTGACGCCATCGCTGGCGGCATTGATGAACTGGTGGTCGCCGATATAGATGCCGACGTGGGAAATCCCCGAATCGTAGGTCGAAAAGAAGACCAGGTCGCCAGGCTGCAAGTTGGCCATGGAAACGGAATAGCCTACGCCATACTGTTCATCGGCGCTGCGCGGCAAGTCGATACCCGCTGCCGAATAGACGTAACGCGTGAAGCCGGAGCAGTCAAACCCGGACGGGGTTGAGCCGCCGAATACATACGGCACACCGATATATTGGTTGGCAATGTCGAGGATATGCGTAGCGGCCGGGCTTTCGACGCGGGCCAGGCCATTATAGCCTCCATTTCCGAAACGGCGGATAGGTCCTGTCGGCAGTTCCTGCCCGGTCAGGGCGTAAAAAGTCGACCGGCCGACGATACCATCCGTTTCCAGCCCATGGTCAGCCTGAAACTGGCGGATAGCTTGTTCCGTACCGGGTCCAAAGGCTCCGTCTACGGCAACGTCATAGCCCTTACCGGCCAAAGCTTGTTGAACGAGCGTGATTTCATTTTGTGAATTCGCTGCTGGCATTGCTGCCGAAGCGCCGGCCTGGACCGTATGGTTTTCCGGCATCGTTTCCCCCATGAGGGCTTCATACGTAGCGGCGCCGATGATGCCATCGCAATCCAGTCCATGATCTGCCTGAAACTGACGGACTGCGGCCTTGGTCGAATCACCATAGTCGCCATCAGCATCTGTATCATACCCATGCGCCGTCAAAGCCTGCTGGATTTCGGTAATCTGATGTCCCTTGTCACCGGGATGGAAAGTCGCACCAGCCACCGACAGGGACGTCATGAAGCACACCCCCAGCATAACGGCTATCTTCTTTGTCGTATCCATGGAATACCCCTTTCCAAAATTTGTAACATAGATAATTAATTATACCATTTTTCTTACAATATTTATAGGGTATGCAAAGGTATGACAGAGCTATTTACAATATCAGACCTGCTACTTTATAGTTTGTAGTTCAGAGTTTGTAGTTGGTAGAAAAAACCTTTAAATTCAAAGCCATCCGCTGACTTCTAACAGCTAACCGCTGAGTGCAAAAAGGCACTGTCTTCATGCGACAGTGCCTTTTTACATACGGATTTTATTAGAATTTGCCAGCTTTGGCAGCGCCTTCGACGGCTACGGCCACAGCTACGGATGCACCGACCATGGGGTTGTTGCCCATGCCGAGGAAGCCCATCATTTCTACGTGAGCCGGGACGGACGAAGAGCCGGCGAACTGAGCATCGCTGTGCATACGGCCCATGGTATCGGTCATGCCGTAAGAAGCAGGGCCGGCAGCCATGTTGTCCGGATGGAGTGTACGGCCTGTGCCGCCGCCGGATGCAACGGAGAAGTATTTCTTGCCCATTTCGATACATTCTTTTTTGTAGGTACCGGCAACGGGGTGCTGGAAACGGGTCGGGTTGGTCGAGTTGCCCGTAATGGAGACGTCGACACCTTCGTGGTGCATGATAGCAACGCCTTCGCGGACGTCGTCAGCACCGAAGCAGCGGACGTTAGCCCGTTCGCTCTTGGAGTAAGGGATTTCACGGACAATGTTCAGTTCGCCCGTTTTGTAATCGAACTGGGTCTGAACATAGGTGAAGCCGTTGATACGGGAAATGATCTGAGCAGCGTCTTTGCCGAGGCCGTTGAGGATGACGCGGAGAGGCACTTTACGGGCCTTGTTGGCATTGCGGACGATGCCGATAGCGCCTTCAGCAGCGGCAAAGGATTCGTGACCTGCGAGGAAGCAGAAGCATTTCGTTTCGTCCTGCAGAAGCATGGCTGCCAGGTTGCCATGGCCACGGCCGACTTTGCGGTCTTCGGCAACGGAACCGGGGATGCAGAAGGACTGGAGGCCGATGCCGATAGCTTTGGCAGCTTCTACAGCCGTGCGTGCATTGGTCTTGATGGCGATAGCGGCGCCAACGGTGTATGCCCAGCCAGCATTTTCAAATGCAATCGGCTGTACGTCTTTGACGATTTTATAGGGATCCAGGCCGGCAGCTGCACAGATATCGCGACATTCTTCAACGCTGCCGATACCGTATTCTTTCAGTACGCCGAGGATCTTATCAATTCTTCTGTCGTAGCTTTCAAATAATTCCATGGTTTTGCCCTCCTATTGCTGTCTCGGATCGATATACGAAGCTGCTTCTTCAAAGCGGCCATAATGGCCTTTTGCGTCTTCCATGGCTTTCGCCGGTTCGACGCCTTTCTTGATGGCTTCCATCATTTTGCCGAGGTGGATGAATTCATAGCCGATGACCTGGTTGTCTTCGTCGAGTGCCATGCGGGTGACATAGCCTTCAGTCATTTCCAGGTACCGTGTACCTTTAGCTTTCGTGCCGAACATGGTACCGGTCTGGCTGCGCAGGCCTTTGCCAAGGTCGTCCAGGCTGGCGCCGATGGGAAGACCGCCTTCGGAGAAAGCCGTCTGTGTACGGCCGTATACAATCTGGAGGAAGAGCTGGCGCATAGCGACGTTGATAGCATCGCAGACCAGGTCGGTGTTGAGGGCTTCAAGAAGCGTTTTGCCCGGAAGGATTTCCGAAGCCATAGCAGCAGAATGAGTCATGCCGGAACAGCCGATAGTTTCAACGAGGGCTTCTTCAATGATGCCGTCTTTGACATTGAGTGTCAATTTGCAGGCGCCCTGCTGCGGAGCACACCAGCCTACACCATGGGTCAAACCGCTGACATCTTTGATTTCCTTTACCTGTACCCATTCGCCTTCTTCCGGAATCGGGGCCGGTCCGTGATATGCGCCTTTCGTGACGGGACACATATTCTTAACTTCTGTTGAATATAACATGTTCTCTTCACCCTTTCAAAATGTATGAGAAATAAAAAGCAGCACGTATAGGACTCAGTCTTTCAACTGGTCGTATATCTGTGTGAATAAAGCGCGATACATGCTGCCTTTGCGCCACAAGAATGAAAATGCGTGCATGACGGAAAAATCCTTGACGACAATGCGCCGCAGCGTCCCGTCTGCCAGTTCTTTCTGAACTGATTTTTCATATAAAAATGCAATACCGCAGTCGCGGCAAGCCAGCCCTTTGACGGCTGACAGGCTGCCCACTTCATAGCGGGCCGGGAAATGTTCCAGTGTATAGCCCTGTTCAGCCAGCTTATGTTCCAAAATCCGGCGGGCACCGGCATGGCGTTCGCGGACGATGATCCGATAGCGCATGAGATCTGACAGCGTCATTTCTTCCGGAGCTTCATAGCTCGTACCGCAGACAGCGACAATCGGTTCATTAGAAAATAAGAGCGATTCATAGCGCCCCTGATCAAAAGAGCTTTCGACAATGGCAAAATCAATAGTGCCCTCATCCAGGGACTGGAGCAGCTTTTCAGCATCGGCAATTTCCATGCATAGATTCATATCGTCATTATGCTTGAGCAGGTCGGCCAACTTATCGAGAATCCCAATGCCAGCCGTTGGCGTCGCACCAAAAGTTAATGACCGGTTATGCTGCAAATCACGGAGATGTTCTTTTAAAATAGCATCATCGTGGCTGATGGCCGTTACGGCATTCCAAAGGATGTGTCCGGCCTGTGTCAGCTGCAGGTGTTTCCCTTTATAACTAAAAAGCTTGGTCCCGTATTCGCGTTCCAGGTAGCGAATATGCTGTGAAACGGCAGGCTGTGTGATGTGAAGTTCCGCAGCAGCCCGGGTATAATTCATGTGACGGCAAACGCACAAAAATGTATGGATACGAAAATCTAACATAGCACCCTTCCCTTTCTTTGCGTTTTCCATAAGATAATTTTATGATATTTCAAAATTTTTATCAAGAAAAAAGTGGGCATTTTATGTATACGCGTGGGACGACTTCGCTCCCATTATTTCATGGAAGCCCAGCCTCTTCACTTGTCGCGAGAGAGTTTCTCATGATATAATAAGAATAAACGATTAACGCATCAAATACAAGGAAGGATGGATGATAATGATGAAAAAAATGACGACGCTCTGCGCATCCCTGCTCCTGGCCCTGGGCTGCCTGACAGCCAGTGCCATGGATTCCCAGACATTGGTCAATAACCCCGGCCGCTATCGGGTCATCAGCACCAGTCCGGACGGCATCGCCTATGCCGATATGGATACCCTCCGTGCCATGCAGACCATGGACTATCCCAACAGTATCGAGAACATGAGCTTCACCCTGTATGTCGAAAAATATGCCGGCATCCGCGATGACCTCATTTTCCAGACGGGCCAGGAAATCCACCAGATCAACGAATACAAAGCGTCCCTCCACGCCAACAAGCGTAAAGGGACATATGACTTGAAAACCGACCTGACCAACGTCTACCATACCGACGGAACAGCATACTCCGTCAAGATCGACACGGTCCAGTTCAAAAATGTCCGTGACATGTACACGGCCCTGCACCACTTCGCCGCCGTCATACCGCAGAAGGATCAGTTTGACGTTTGACGTTTGAAGCGATGGCTTTAAATTTAAACTGTACCCTTTGTCAAGGACACTTTTAAAAGTTTATACCCCAG
>CABMPA010000161.1 GCA_902388315.1 uncultured Megasphaera sp.
AACGTCGCCATCGCCATTACGGCCGTAGGCTACGGCGCCGGTTTCCTGGAGACAACCTTTACGCCGTTACAGACGTGCTTATATACAATTGCTTTATTGTGGATTGCGGCAGCCCTCAACTTCAGCGGCTCCCGTTACTCCGGCAAGCTCAGTGCCATCACGATCTGGGGAGCCATCATCCCTGTCCTGGGCATTTCTATCATCGGCTGGCATTGGTTCAGCCCGGCTACCTGGCTGGCTTCGTGGAATCCTAATGATTTAGGGCTCAGCGATGCCGTCGGCAATTCCATCGCCCTGACCTTGTGGTCCTTCCTGGGACTCGAATCGGCAGCGGTCAACATGGATGCCGTTGAAAATCCGAAGAAATCCGTTCCTATTGCCACCTTCGTCAGCACCCTCGGCGTCGCCATCATCTACGTCGCCTCGACGAATGTCATCGCTGGCATCGTCCCCAATGCGGAAATCCTGGCATCGAGCGCCCCCTTCGGACTGGCCTTCTCGTACATGCTCGGCGATACGGCCGGCAAAGCCGTCATGGGCCTCATGGTATTCTCCTGTGCCGGTTCCCTCTTGTCCTGGCAGTTCACCCTGGCCCGTGTCTTCAAGACCAGCGCCCAGCGCGGCCTGTTCCCCAAGATCTTCGCCAAAGTCACCAGTGCTGACGTCCCGGTCAAAGGCATGCTGTGCATCCTCTGCATGCAGAGCCTCCTGGCCCTCATGACCATCAGCCCGACCCTGGCCGCCCAGTTTGAACTTTTGGCCAACCTGGCTGTCGTCACCAACGTCATCCCCTATATGCTCTGTGCCGGGGCCTTGACGACAATCCTCACCAAGGAACATGTCCCCAATGCAATCTGTAACAGAAACACCTCGATATTCTTAGCAGGCGTATCCATTATCTATTGCGTATATGCATTGACTACAACGGATGCTACCACTTTCCTCAGCGGCTGTTTCGCCGCCTTCCTGGGATGGCTGGTATACGTCATCCGCTTCACCATCATGAAGCAGACCATCGTGGAAATTAAATAAAGAAAAATGGGCTGTCGCACGTGCGACAGCCCATTTTTGAGTATTAAGTTTTCAGTTTGTAGTTTTTAGTGACTACAAACTCCCCTTCCCCCCAAAGGCCGCCAGGACGACGTTGTACATGGCTACGCAGCCTATGATAGTCACGGCGGCTACGACGAAGGGCGTGATGAAGACCAGGGGATTATTCTGAAGGATCGGCATGGCCTTGAAGATATACGAAAAGACGTGGATCTGGCTGTCAAAGAGGATGTGCTGGACCAGGGCCCACATGATGACCATGACGATGATGGCAAGGATATGGACCAGGCGTTGTTTGCCACGATAGCCATAGCGCTTGTAAGGGAAGAAATAGAGGGCAAAGGTAGCGATGACGAAAATACTCATCCCAATAAAGCAGAACCCCATGATGGCCATGATACCGACGACCAGACTCTGCGTTACCGACGAATCGCTGACAGCCGGAAAGAGGAACATGCCCAGTACGGCACAAGGCAGGGGCAGGCTGTAGACGATGGGGTCGAGAAATTGGGAGTACCAATACTTCCGCCGGCGCCCTCTCCAGAAATCGACGGCCCGCGACGCCAGATACTGTACGGCGACGGTCAGGAACATCCACACGGCGAACAAGACGACCCGGATGGGATAATCATGCCAGCAGTCCAGGCCAGTCAGCCCATTGAGCAAGCCGACGGCGATGATCAGGACGACGGCACCGCCATAGAGGATCGCCCCAGATGACGCATAATCGCCTTCCCTGCCCGCACGACGGCGGCGATGCCCCAGCCACAGGGGAACAGCAAAGGATAAGACAAAGAAGGCCAGAATCGACGCTGAAGCGATATACGGCTTGTCTGAAGCAAAGGCCCCGAAAGGCAGCGGCAGGATACCGCATGCCGCCCAGACGATGGCCAGCAGTCTGTCATGCCACTTCTTTTTTTGCAAATTGTCCATTATTTTACTTCCTTTCGGCCCGGCAGGAACTGGGATACGGCATAGGCCAGGAGCATGGTCAGGCTGATTTCCGCATACATGCCGACGATGAATACGATATCGCGGCCAATGGTCGGCCATTCCCAGAAAGGCGCAGCCTTCCAGTAGACGCCCATGAAGGCCGTAAACGCCCCGATAGCGGCAAAGACGATGAACCACATGAGAGCCATGACCCAGCGGCGTATCCGCCCTTCCTGAGGGCCAAAAGTCGCATCGTGGCAGCCTACATAAGCGACGGGGATGACCAAAGACAAAAAGACATAACTGACCATGGCCACGACGGCACTGGATCCACTATGGATGGTGTAGGCTCCGATAGGGATGGGAATGATAAAGAAACACATGAAGACACTTTGCCGCAGGATATCGCGCCAACAACTCATTTTCTGCAAGACCTCCTAAAACAACGTAAACGAAATCATCTTAGTATACCATATCCGAAAAAGAAAGAAAAGTTTGCGCAAGCCCTGGCTTTTGTGTACAATAGAAATTATAGCAAGTATTTTTAGTCCGCATAGAAAGGAACATACATGACAAAGAACTTTGAATCACTCGGCATTACGCCGAAGATTTGTGAACTCCTCCATAAGCAGGGCGTCGACGAACCGACGGCCATCCAGGCCCAGGCCATCCCGCCGTTGTTCAAGGGCCGCGATATCCTGGCCCAGGCCCAGACCGGTACGGGCAAGACCTTCGCCTTTCTCCTGCCGTCCTTGCAGCAGATCAAGACGGATATCCACGCTGAACAGGTCCTGGTCATGGCACCGACACGGGAACTGGCCCGCCAGATTGCCGACGTCGCCGACACACTGGCACCGGAACTGGACATCGACGTCCTCAGCCTCATCGGCGGCAAGACCATCGAAAACCAGCTGCAGAAACTGCACCGCCATCCGCAGGTCATCATCGGCACACCAGGCCGTCTCCTCGACCACTGCCGCCGCAATTCCCTTGACCTCAGCGGTGTCCGCCGGGTCATCGTCGACGAAGCGGACCAGATGCTCCAGGCCGGATTTTTAGAAGATGTAGATACCCTCATCAGCCTGACGCCGAAACGGCGGCAGCTCCTCTTCTTCTCGGCAACAGTCCCCGACAAAATCAAGGGCCTGGCCAAGAAGCATATGCAGAGCCCGCTGGTCCTGAATATCCGCGAAGGCCAGACGATCGCCCTGGAAAACATTGAACAGCGCATCTACATGATGACAGAAGATCAGAAACTGCCGAAACTCTGCCAGATGCTGACGGAAATGAATCCTTATCTGGCCATTGTCTTCTGCAATACGAAGGAACGGACGTCCCTCCTGGCAGGGAAACTCATTGCCAAGGGCTTCAACATCGGCGAACTCCACGGCGACATGTCCCAGGGCCGCCGCAACCAGGTCCTGCGGGATTTTGCCAAAGCCAAGACACAGATCCTGGTCGCCACAGACATCGCAGCCCGTGGCATCGATATCGAAGGGATTACCCATGTCTTCAACTTCGATGTCCCCCATGATGTCGATTACTACATCCATCGTATCGGCCGCACAGGCCGTGCCGGCAATGAAGGCCTTTCCATCATGTTCGCCACGGCAGCAGATGAAAACTGGGTCCGCCGCATCGAACACAACATCCATGCGACGATCACCAAATACACCCTGACCGGTCAGGTCAAGGTCAAGGCCAGCAGCCGGCCGCCGAAAAAGAAAAAAACCTACAAGGACAAGCTGCCTGCCAGCACCTACCAGACGACCAGAGAAAAACGCCATAAACAGCGCCATAAGGGCGGAGACAACCGCCGGCGCCGCTAAGGAGGTCTTACTTCATGAAACGGTATCTCACCATTATCCTCATGCTCTTCACCCTCATAGCCGCGGGATGTACGCCGGCAACGCCGACCAATTCCCAGCAGCAGCCCCAGACCCAGCAGCAACAGCCAAGCGAAACCAAGCAGGGCCAGGACACGAAGAGCCAGACTGATACGAAAGAAACGCCTGTCGCCAACTTGCCGACCATCGGCGATACCCAGGCGGATTGGGAAAACGAATGGGGCCATCCCTACTCCCAGGGCGACACGATCCGCGTCTTCCACAATGGCCGCTACCAGGTCGTCTTCCAGAACGGCCGGGCCGTCACCGTGACCATCAAAGTCAAGGACGGTGAAAACATCAATATCAGCGATCTCCTGCCGGAAGATGCCCAGAAACAATCGGCGTCGTCGAAAAATATCGGCGGCTCCCAAATGGGTGTCGAAAAATGGTACAGCAAGACCCTGGAAAAAGCCCTGTCTTCGACAAAAGGTAATTTCACGGTCATGAAACAACCTGGCAGCATCATCATCGACTGCACACCGGATTTGAAGAAATAGTGTAAGAAAAAATAGTGTAAAAAGAGGCTGTCACATGAATACAGCCTCTTTTTGAGTTTGTAGTTTACAGTTCGTAGTGGATGGGTAAAAATTTAGCACCAATTACTACAAACTACAAACTCTATACTACAAACGAAAAAAAGCTCACGCAAAATGCGTGAGCTTTTTTCTATGGTGACCCGGTAGGGATTCGAACCCTAGACCTACTGATTCGTAGTCAGTCACTC
>CABMPA010000162.1 GCA_902388315.1 uncultured Megasphaera sp.
CATCCCCGACTTCTATCAGGAACTGTTCCGCCTGAGCCTGGCTGGTGATGTCGACGGCCTCATCGAGTATATTTCTTCTTTTGGCATATATGCCGCCCTCATCAGTATCTTCATGATTACCGTCACCGACATGACCGGCCTGCCGTCGATTCCCTTCCTGACCGTCAACGGGGCTATTTTCGGACTCGTGCCGGGCCTTATCATTTCCTGGATCGGCGAAGTGCTGGGGACGGAGCTGAGTTTCATCATCCTGCGGACCGTCCTGCGCCGCCAGGCCATCCACGTCATTTCCCGCCACCATCTGCGCAATCAGCTCGATACGTATAGCCGCTTCTCGACGCTGGCCATGGCCCGGTCCATCCCGTATATCCCCAATGTTCCCTTTACGGCCATCGCCGCCGTCAGCCACCTCAGTCAGAAAGACCATTTCCTGGCAACGGCCGCCGGCAAGGTCCCGCGGGTCGTCATCGAAGTCCTCTTAGGCCATGACCTCATCCATATCGGCCAGCACGGCGGACGTCTGCTGTGCTGGGTCGTCCTGACGGTCCTGATCTGCTACTGCTGGCACCGTCATCAGCAGGCTTAACGGCCGAAGAAAACCATGATGAGGCCGCCCAGGGTCGGCATGGCGACGATAGCTGCCTTGAGCAGGGGCTTTGGCGCCAAGTGCGTGAATTTGGCGCCTACATAGGCGCCGAGACTCAGGCCCAGCAGGGTCTGGACAAAAATCCACAGGTCCAGGCGGCCATTGAACAAATAGCTCAGACCGCCGGCAGCCGAAATGGGCAGGACGATCATCATACAGGTCCCGATAGCGTGGAGCAGGGAAATGCCGAAAACGACCATCAGGGCCAGCTGGATGAAGGCCGCGGCCCCGATGCCGAAGGCACCGGACAGGAAACCGACGATGAGGCCGGTAATGACGCCGTAGCCATAGAGCTTCCGGCCCGTCAAAGCCGTCGTCCGTACGGGAAAATGACGGCTCAGCCAGTCATCCTGATAGAGGCGGACATAGAGAATCAGCCCCGACGCGATGAGCATCAGTGCCGTCATCGTCGCCTGCAGTTCCGACGGCATGATATTGGACACATTGGCCCCGGCAATCGAGCCTAGCATACCGCTGCCGCCGATGATAGCCCCAGGCTTTACATCAACTTCATGTTCCCGATAATGACTGACCGTCCCGGAAATCATGGTAAAAGTCATGGCCGCCAGCGCGACAGCCAGGGCCGTATGGACAGGAACCCCGAAACCGACAGTCAACAACGTAATCGTGACGCCGGCCCCGCCAGCACCGACAAAACCGATGACGGCGCCTAACAAAATCATGGCAACGAAAATCATAATGAAAAATCCCCCTAAATATATGATATAATAACACTTATTATACCATATATTAGGGGAAAGAAAGGACGCAAACTATGAATATTACCGTTTATCTCGGCTCCCGCTGCTGGAACCGGTCTTGTTATGCCGATTATGCTTATGCGTTAGGGACCTGGATTGCCCGCCACGGCCACACCCTCATTTACGGCGGCAGCCGGACCGGGCTCATGGGGAAACTGGCGGACGGCGCGTTACAGGCTGGCGGCCAAGTTATCGGCGTGGAACCGCAGTTCTTCATGGATGAAGAATTACAGCACGAAGGGCTGACGAAACTGATGGTGACACCGGACATGACGTCGCGCAAGCAGCAGATGATGGATTTAGGCGATATTTTCCTGGCCTTTCCCGGCGGTATCGGGACGCTGGAAGAAATCAGCCAGGTCATGAGCCAGGTGAAGCTTCATCAGATGGAAGGGCGCTTTGCCTTCCTCGACTTCGACGGCTATTATCAGCCCATGAAGGCCTTGATCCAGCAGATGAGCCAGGAAGGCTTCGTCGACGAGGATTGGGCCGACGCCGTACCCTTCCTGCCGTCCTTTGCGGCTCTGACGGCCTTTGTCCTCGGCCGCGACCTGCCAAAGCCCGGCGAAACGTGGCGCCATTTCAAGAATCATATGTACCGCATCCTCGATTTAGCCGACGACGCCGAAACGGGCGAGATTTACGTCGTCTATAAGACCTTATATGGCGAATACCGCGACTTCATCCGGCCCCTGGACATGTTCCTCAGCGAAGTGGATCATGACAAATATCCCGACGTCCGACAGAAATGGCGCTTTGAAAAAACGGCGGGACTCTGCTCGTGGAATCCCGCCATTTCCAGTCAATATCTGAAAAAATGAGTCTATAAACGCTGAATCGCGTCGAGGGCCAGCGGCGACCGTTCACATTCGTCGGCCATCATGGTCAGCTGATAGCATAAGGGGCTGCCTTTCATCTTGCCGGCGGCATAGGTCAGGCCATTGGTCCGTTCGTCCAGAAAGGGCTTGTCAATCTGGTTGGGGTCACCGACGAGGATGATCTTCGTTCCTTTCCCGGCCCGGGTGATGATGCCTTTGACCTGGTTCGGCGTCATGTTCTGGGCTTCGTCGATGATGAGGTACGTCTTTTCCAGGGAGCGGCCTCGGATGAAATTGAGGGCCTCTGTCTGGATGAGTTGGCGGTCGAAGATTTCTTCGATTTTTTCGGCCAGTTCCCGTTCGTTCTCGTAGCGTTCGTCTTCATTACTGTCGATGAGCTGTTCCAGGTTGTCGATAATGGGCCGCATGAGAGGCGAAATCTTTTCCTGTTCATCGCCGGGCAGGAAGCCGATGTCCGAGTCAAACTGGGCATTGGGCCGGCAGATGAGGATGCGCCGGTATTCACCGGTCGGATGGTTGACGATTTTTTCCAGGCCTACAGCCAGGGAATAGAAGGTCTTTGCCGTCCCGGCCTGGCCTTTGACGATGACCAGGGGCGCTTCCGAAGCCGGCTGCATGAGGGCTTCCTGCATGAAATACTGGCCGGCATTGCGCGGCTTGATGCCGTATGGCGTAACGCGGCTGTAGGTCAGGGGCAGGACGCGGTCTCCGTGGATCCGGCCTAAATGAGTTTTACGAAGGGACGCGTCGGCCTGTAAGATGACGAATTCATTTTTCTGGACTTCCGGTGGATAACTGCGGCCATCCCGGTCGGTCAAGTAGAGCTGGCTGACGGCGACACCCTGGCTCAGGAATTCGTCGAAAGCCGCTTCCGGCACATAGCAGGTCAGGCGGCCGGTATAGGTGTTCTTTTCCGGCAGAACCTGTTCACGGCTGAAATCCTGGGCTTCGATGTTCAGAACCTGGGCTTTCAGGCGCAGGACCAGGTCTTTCGTGACCAGGATGGGCTGGCACTGCTGCAGATGACGGCAGACCTTGAGGATACGGTTGTCCGCCTGGTCGTCTGGCAGGGAATCGGGAAGGGCTTCATGGACGCAATTGATTTCGATACGCAGCGTACCGCCGTTATCCAGGGGAACCCCATCGAGCAGGTTGCCCCGGAGCCGCAGGCGTTCTAAAAAACGGATGGCTTGACGGGCATTGAACCCGCGTTCACCATCCGCTTTTTTCAGCCCATCCAGCTCTTCGACGACGACCAGGGGAATGACGACATGATTGTCTTCAAAACACTGCATGGCATACGGAGCCTGAATGAGCACATTCGTATCGAGCACATAAGTCTTTGCCATAAAAAATCCCACCTTTACTCTATTTTCTCCAGCATACCAGCCGAACATATAGAGTAGGTAAAGAAGGGGCAAATTCTATTGGACATTTCGAACAAAATAGATGGACTGGTGGGTCATGGTGTCTTTTTTACGTTATCTCCGTAAATTGTCTTCCAGTCATTTTTCATGGAGATAGTATTCCAGCCATTTTCGGCAGAGGTTTTCTTATCGCGTTCGGCCCGTTCTGGACGACCGTATTCGCGTTGCGTATCATCACAGAGAATATTGAATACTTCAGCTTTATAGGGGTTATCCTTTAGCGTATACCGGAACATAGAATAGTCGCCGCTGCTGTTTCCGAAGGCTAAGACGGGCTGCATCCCGATTTCGTGGACAATGGATGACACTTTATTCATTTTTTCATTGACCCGGTCTAATTCGCCGTACTGGATGGTATCGTCCTGTGTCATTTGATACGAACCACCGCTAGTTTGACCTTGATGGCTGGCAATGATTTGCGGATCCGACCCGATGACTTGATTCGGTGCGATAGGCAGGGCCCCATGGACGAGCGCGCGGACGAGGGGGCGGTCGGAGGCGGAAACGATGTAGCAGGTGAAATTATTAGCTTCTAAATAGGAAATCACTTCTACCATAGGCAGGTAAAAGGCTTCGCCATAAGTCAGGTTCGTCAGGCCGATGACAGGCTTTTTCATGAATCCCTGGGCGTAAGCATCCAGCGACTGCGGCGTCATCCCGGCCAGTCCGGCATATAAGTTGGTACAAGTTCTTTTCGATTTCCGGGGGAACGGGTTTCCGCTGAGAAATGGCATCCCAATAGGCTTGAGCAAATTTTTTGTCTTCATCGGACACTTTACAGTTTGGGTCATGCAGGACACGGTCCGCATAAAAGACGCCATCTGTATAGGACGGGGTCCGTTCTCCCAACAGGGTTCCATCCATATCGAAGACAGCCAGGCGATGTTCTGCCGGGATGAAATCAGGATTCT
>CABMPA010000163.1 GCA_902388315.1 uncultured Megasphaera sp.
AAAGGTCATCGTTGTCATCACCGGGTGGCGACGACTTGTTTATTTTAACAAACTCGGAAGAGCTTGTCAAGGATTAATTTGAACTTTTTTCAAAACTCAAATCGTATTCCCAAGCGCCAGGGCCTTGCCCCGACAGCTCATTTATTATACTACTTTGTAAAGAATATGTCAAGGATTTTTTTCAAATAAAAAAGAGGCCCGCAGGCCTCTTTTTTTTATTTAAACAATTTCGTCTGTTCTTTTTCTTCTTCGTCGTTGCCTTCGATGGCAATGGTATCAAGAGCGGCTACTTTATCGTCGCCTTCCAGTTTCTGGATTTTGACGCCTGATGTGTTGCGGCCTTTCTTGATGCCGATGCTTTCGATATCCGTGCGGATGACGATGCCATTCGACGTAATGAGCATCAGTTCCTGTCCTTCGTGGACGACTTCGACGCCGACGATGTCGCCGGTCTTGGGTGTAATCTTGAAGTTCTTGATGCCTTTGCCGCCGCGGAGCTGGACTTTATAGGCATCAATGTTGTTGCGCTTGCCAAAGCCTTCTTCACTGACGGTCAGAACCTGGCAATCCGGTTCGAGGACATCGGCACCGATGACCATATCGCCTTCCGCCAGGGTGATGCCGCGGACACCGCGGGTATTCCGGCCCATGGGACGGACGTCATTTTCATGGAAGCAGATGGCCATGCCCAATTTGGTCGCCAAGATGATCGTCTGGTCGCCGTTAGTCAGGCGTACTTTGGCCAGGTGGTCGCCTTCCATGAGGGAAATCGCGATGAGGCCGTTGCGGCGGACATTCTTGAATTCCTGGAGGAGGGTCTTCTTGACCAGGCCCTTTTCGGTGACCATAAAGAGGTTCATCGACGGGTCGACCTGATCGAGATCGATGAGGGCGTTGACTTTTTCACCATTGGACAAGGGCAGGATATTGATAGCGGCAATGCCCTTGGAGTTACGGCTGTTGGCTTCCGGGATTTCGTAAGCCTTCAGGCGATAGACACGGCCGAAGTTGGTGAAGAACAGGACCGTATTCCATGCCGACGTATAGAGCAGGTGGTTTACAGCGTCTTCGTCCTTCGTTCCCATGCCTTTGATGCCGCGGCCGCCCTTATTCTGCGTATGGTATACATTGGCGTTGATGCGTTTCATGTAACCACGGCGGGTCAGGGTGAGGACCATGCGTTCATTGGGAATCATGTCTTCGATAGAGAAATCCGACGAGTCAGCTACGATCTGTGTACGCCGTTCGTCACCAAATTTCTTCTTGGCATCGAGGAGTTCCATCTTTACGATTTCCATGACTTTGTGTTCATCAGCCAGGACGCTGCGCAGGTAAGCGATGCGTTTTTCCAATTCAGCATATTCTTCTTCGATTTTTTCGCGTTCCAAGCCGGTCAGGCGGCGCAGACGCATGTCGAGGATGGCAATGGCCTGTTTTTCACTGAGGCCGAATTTGCTCATCAAGGACTGTTTGGCAACGTCATCCGTCGCCGATTCACGAATCGTCTTGATAACTTCGTCGATATGATCCAGGGCGATGAGCAGGCCTTCCAAGATGTGGGCCCGTGCCAGGGCTTTATCGAGTTCAAACTTGCTGCGGCGGGTAATGACGTCTTTCTGATGGTCGAGATAGTAATTCAGTATCTGTTTGAGCGTCAGGACGCGCGGATGGCCGTCGACGAGGGCCAGCATGATGACGCCGAACGTTTCCTGGAGCTGCGTGTGTTTATACAATTTATTCAGGACGATATCGGGATTGACATCGGCCCGCAGTTCGACTACGATGCGCATGCCCTTGCGGTCCGATTCATCGCGCAGGGCCGTGATGCCGTCGATTTCCTTGTTGCGGGACAGGTCGGCAATGGACTCGATGACCCGCGCCTTGTTGACCTGATAGGGGATTTCCGTCACGACGATACGGTGCTTCCCTTTATTCATCGGTTCGATGGTCGCACAGGACCGCATCTTGATGCTTCCCCGGCCCGTCGAATAAGCTTTGATGATGCCGTCGCGTCCCATGATTTTCGCACCGGTCGGGAAATCAGGGCCTTTGATCTTGGTCATGATTTCTTCCAGGCTGGCTTCGGGATTGTCGATGAGCAGGACACAGCCGTCGATGACTTCCCCTAAATTATGAGGCGGAATATTCGTCGCCATGCCGACGGCGATCCCGGCAGACCCGTTGACCAGGAGGTTCGGGATTTTCGACGGCAGGACCGTCGGTTCCTGTAAGGAGCCGTCATAGTTAGGCATGAAATCGACCGTTTCCTTGTCAATATCTTCCAGCATTTCCCCGGTAATCTTAGCCATGCGGACTTCGGTATAACGCATGGCAGCGGCCGAGTCACCGTCGACGGAACCGAAGTTGCCGTGACCATCGACTAAGGGATAGCGCGTCGAGAAATCCTGAGCCAGGCGGACGGTCGCATCATAGACGGAGCTGTCACCATGGGGGTGATATTTACCTAAAACTTCCCCGACAATACGAGCCGATTTCTTATAGGGCTTGTTCGGCGTCATGCCCGCTTCATGCATGGCATAGAGAATACGCCGATGGACCGGCTTCAGCCCATCGCGTACATCTGGCAGGGCACGAGTGATGATGACACTCATGGCATAGTCGATGTACGACGTCTGCATTTCACTTTCCAGACAAACCGGCACAATTTTATCTACTTGTTGTTCGTCCACAAATTTCACCTCATATACAAACTGAAAATAACTGCCGGCCAGCAAAAGACCCGCAGTCCGAATCGTTGTCGTCTATATGGCAGCCCGTCAAATGAACAAATGGGCGCATACGATTATATTATAACAAATATTTCCAGTTTTCTCTAGAGGGTAAAAATTAGTTCAGAGTTTGTAGTTTGTAGCAGCTATTTTCATTTTTTACCCATCACTGAAAACTACAAACTACAGACTCAAGACGCAAAGAAGAGACCATCCGAATGTGACAGTCTCTTCCTGATGATAGTGTATCCCTTATTTCTTATTACTGTATCTCCAGATTTTCATTTTTTCAGCTTCTTTGATCAGGTCTTCCCGGAAGTCCGGATGAGCGATGCTGATGAGGCGTTCGGCCCGTTCCCATGTCGAAGCGCCCATGAGGTTGACGATGCCGTATTCCGTAGCGACCCAGTTGACCTGCGACCGCGGGTCTGTAACCGTCGTCCCCGGTGCCAGCGTCGGGATGATGCGCGATTCATCGCGGCCGGTCTTCTTGTTGTGGAACGTCGACCGCAGGGCGATGATGCTCTTGCCGCCACGAGAACGGTAAGCGCCGTCGGTGAAGTCCAGCTGGCCACCGCTGCCGCTAATCTGATGGGTCCCGGCCGATTCAGACGATACCTGGCCAAAGAGGTCGATATCGATGCAGTTGTTGATGGAAATGAAATTATCCATCTGGGAAATGATGAAGGGATCGTTGATGACATCTACCGGATAGGCCGCCAGGAAGGGGTTATCATCCATCCAGTCGTAGAGGTCCTGCGTCCCCAGGGCAAAAGCCCAGCTGACCTTGTCGCGGCAGAAAGTCTTGCGGCGGTTCGTGAGCTGGCCATGTTCATACATGAGGCGGAAGGCGTCGACGAGCATTTCCGTATGGACGCCCAGGTCTTTTAAGTCCGATTCGGCCAATAAGGCGCCGATGGTGTTAGGCAGGCTGCCGATACCAAGCTGCAGCGTCGCGCCGTCGGGAATCTGCTGGACGATGGTCTTGGCGATCTGGGCGTCGATATCATCGCCGGTCGTAAAGGGAATGGTCGCCAGGGGATGATTGCCGTATTCGACAATGCCGTCGATATCGCTGATGTGGATACATTCACCGCGGCCGCCAAGGACGCGGGGCATGGCTTCGTTGACTTCGACGATGACTTTCTTGGCTTTCTTGGTAATGGCTTCCGTTGCTGAAACGGCCAGGCCGAAATTAAAGAAGCCGTGTTTATCCATGGGGCCGACGGTAATCAGGGCGACATCGACGTCGAGGAGATCACGGTACATCGACGGCTTGTTGCGGTAACACATGGGGATGAAATTCATCTGGCCGAGGGCGCATTTTTTCCGGTCATAGCCGCTCATATGCCAGTTCATAGCCGTGAAAGCCTTGCGTTCCGGGTCCTGTTCGACGATCTGCCGCGGTGCCACGGTCAGGCACATGCGGACTTTGACGTCCTGCAATTCATCGCGGCGCGCTGCCAATGCCTGATCGAGGAGGATCGGCTGGGTCGTGCCCATGCCGTAATCGACCCAATCTCCGGATTTGACCACTTTCACTGCTTCTTCCGGCGTCATCAATTTCTGTCTGTACATATCTGTCCATTGGGACATAAAAACCACCCTTTCATCTGTATGTATTTTCTTTAGTACGACGTTTTACGTTTGCTTATGTCCTTATTATACGCCGCCGGGAACGCCATGGCAAGGCGTTTGGGTAAAAGGAAGTATGCCGTTTTAGCATAAAAAGAGGCTGTCCACAGAGACAGCCTCTTTTTGAGTATTAAGTTTGCAGTTTGTAGTTTTTAGTGAATGGTTTTAAATTTAA
>CABMPA010000164.1 GCA_902388315.1 uncultured Megasphaera sp.
ATCCGAAAATATATCCAAGACCAAGAAAAAGCAGATATTATTCAGGATAAGTTAAGTGTCAAAGAATATGAAGATCCGTTCAAGTCCTGATTGGTGTTGGGGCAATCCCTTTAGGGATGCGTGACGAGTGAAATGCACAGTGGCTTGAACGAAGTGAAAGCCAGCGCCTTGAGACGCTGGCTTTCAGCAACAAAGGCTTATAGCCGTCAGCCGAGCCACCCGTTTTACGGGTGGCGGCGACTTTGTAGTACGGAGTTTGTAGTTTGTAGAAGAGGGCTTTAAATTTAAAAACCTTCACTACAAACTGCAAACTTAAAACTCAAAAAGGGCTGTCTTCATGTGACAGCCCTTTTTCACTCCCGGCGCCGCGATGCGAGGCCGTAGGGGATGGACACGAAGAAGATGGAACCGGCTACGTTGCCGGCTGTGACCAAGCACAGGTTATAGACGTAATTCGTCAGGTTGACCGTGTCCGGATGGGGGGCCAGCAGGGCCAGGTCCATGAGGGTCATGTTGGCGATGCAGTGGCCGAAGCCGAGGGTATAGAAGACGTAGAGGCACCAAAAAATCATGATCAGTTTGGCACTGTCCGATTTACAGCGGAAGCTGCACCACACAGCCAGGCAGACCAGGACGTTGCAGAGGATGCCCCGGCAAAAGATTTCCAGCGGCGGCAGGTTCATCCGCAGGGCGGCTGCTTCGGTCAGGGACTGGGCCATGGCTCCCGTATCAAGGCCCGTGCCGTAGAAGATACTCGACAGGATGAGGGCGCCGAGCCAGTTGCCGATATAGCAGATGACCAGGAGTTTCACGACGTCCCAGGCGGTCACGGTCTTGCGCCGCAGGCCGTTATAGAGAATGAAGGCATCGCCAGTAAACATTTCGGCACCGGCCATGATGACCAGGCTGAGGGCGACGCCGAAGGAAAGGCCCATGATGATATGGGCCGATGGCTGAGTCCCGAGGTAGCTTTTGATAGTATAAGTCAGGAGGATGCCGAAGCCGAGATAAGCGCCGCCTAGGAGGGACACCATGACGTAGCCCAGGGGATTTTCCTTGAGGAAGCGGACCTTGGCAGCTGCGCCGCTGGCCGATGCTTCATATTCTTTTTCAAACAAATTGCTCACCTCATTTATTTTTTTCTTATTATATCATATTATTTTTTGCCTTTTGGCAGGAAGTTGGCAGGACTATGTCGAAATTTATAAAGTAAAGCAATTTTCGAGAGATAGGGGGATCTTTATGAACCGATTGAAACAGTGTCTGACCGCCGCCTTGGTTTCCTGCTTTTTGGCCGTTCCTTGTCTGTCCCTGGCTGATGATGAAACGATGCTGAAAGATGCGGGCGGAGGCGCCATCGCGTTACAGACCGATGGGGAGAGCGGCCTCTTGCAGGCGGTCCGCGATAAAGATTATGAAAAGGCCCTGCAAATCGTCAATGGCCAGATCGAAGCCCATGATGACGATGCCGATGCCTATGACCGCCGCAGCGCTGTCTATGCTCTCCAGGGGCGCTATGATGAAGCCCTGGCCGATTGTCATAAGGCCGTTTCCCTGGAACCAGGCGCTGCCTTCCACTATTTTAACCGCGGCGCCATCTATGAACAGCGCAAGGAATACCAGCTGGCCGTCAATGATTATACGAAAGCCTTATCCTTGAGCCAGAATGGGAATCACCTGCAGGGGCTGATGTATTTCAGCCGGGCCCGGGCGTATACGGCTATGGAAGCCTATGACAAGGCCCTGGCCGATCTCAGGCAGGGCGAAAAGCTGGCACCGGCCTTCCCTCATAATTATTTACTCGAAAGCCTGGTCTATGAAAAGAAGGGCGATAAGAAACTGGCCGAGCGGAGCCGTCATGTGGGCGTCATGTATGAGCTCATGCATCGCGGTGATTACTTCCTGGCCGGGTCTGTCGCCGAAGAAGCCGGCCTGTACGACCAGTCCCTGGCCCTGCTCAATGAAGCGGTCAAACATCATCCCGATGACAGCCGGGTCTATTCCGAACGGGGCCTGGTCTATGCCAAGATGGGGCAGGATGAACTGGCTATTGCCGACTTGACCAAAGCCCTGGCCTTGAAAGAATCGGCTATGGATTATAACAACCGCGGCGAATGTTATCGTCATCTGAAGCAGTTCGACCTGGCCAAACAGGACTACGACCGGTCCATGCGCATGGCGACAGACGATGACGATAAGCTGGCCGTCAGCGACAGTCTGGGCCAGCTGGCCATGGACCAGGGCGACTATAAGCGGGCTGTGCAGTACCTGACCCAGGCTCTGGCCATCAAACCCTACGAGGATGGTTATGAATTGCGCAGCCAGGCCTGGCGCCACTTAGGCGACACGAAAAAAGCCGAACAGGATGAAGCGGCCGCCCAGGAAATCGAACAGCGCCAGCTCTTGGACTATTGACAGACTTTTCAAATTCCCCTTAATATGTTATAATTGAAATGTTGTTCGTGAAAATAACCGAATGTCATACACATAATTTCAGTATTTTAAGGGGGAATTCAATGAAGAAATCTATCATCGCAATTCTGTTTCTTTGCTGTCTTATGGGAACTGTCACTGCTTCGGCAGCGCAGGTCAAAGAATCGGAAACGGTATCTCCAGCCGTGGCTGTTATGGCACAGGTCCAGGAACAAGACAAAGCCAAGAAGAAAACAAAAGCTGTTGAAACGAATAATTCTGACAAAATCGGTGACCGCCTTCGGGACCGTGTCCACGCCCTGATCCCGGCATCGGCCTTTGCCAATATTGATAATCCCGGTACGATTACGCCGGATACGGTGAAGTACCACTATGCAGAATCGCAGCACATGGCGACCCCGGTTACGGCCTGGAACCGCCAGAAATATGAAGACCAGTACCAATACCAGTATCAGCATGACTCGTATGATGCCGCTGTCGCCAATGCCTATGCATACCGCCGCGATTTCGGCAAGAGCAACCTGCGCAAGTGGAGCAGCACCGAAGGCATGGATACACCGTGGGACAGCAACTGGACGACTGATACGGCCCACTTCCAGAGTTCGACCATCGCCTTCCTGGACCGCCTGAATACCGAAGCCCGCCAGGCCGGCATTTCCTTCGTCATCACCGGCGGTGCTGAAAGCGGCTACCATGCCAGTGGCATCTATTCCCATGAAAACGGCTATAAAGTCGACATTTCCGACGATGGCATCTACCAGGGCACCCGGGCTTATGAAGTCCTCATCAACGCCCTGTCGCCGTACAAGCATCAGATTACTCACGAATGGGACAAGAACCACTACGACATCACCATCTATCCGGAAAATTATAAAGGGTAAGAAAAGTTTGTAGTATAGAGTTTGCAGTTTGTAGAAGATGGTTTTAAATTTTTAACCATCTACTGCAAACTAAAAACTACAAACTAAAAACTCAGAAAAGGGCTTGTCGTACGACGACAAGCCCTTTTCTGCACCCGAAAGGAGCCTGCTATGAATCGAACTGAATGGGATGCTTATTTTGCCTCCCTGATTGGCGATAGCGGGACCGGTGTGCCCGGTCTGGCCGTGATGGCTTATGCCGGCGGCCACGAGGTCTATCGCTTTGCTGGCGGCGCCCGCCGCATAGAGGGAGCGCAGACCTGGCCGATGACGACAGACAGCCGTTTCCGCATGGCCTCCGTTTCCAAGATGTTCACGGTCTTTACGCTCATGGAGCTCGCCGAAGCGGGGGCGCTGTCCCTCGATGAGGATGTCAGCGGATACCTCGGCTTTCGCCTGCGCCATCCGGTTTATCCCGACGTACCCATTACGCTTCGCATGCTGGCCTCCCATACATCGGGCCTTCGTGACGGCAAGGTCTACAGCATCCCGCCGTCGGTCTGCGTCCAGGCATTCTTTACGCCTGGCAGCCCTTACTGGGAGGATGGGGCCCATTTCGCACCGGCCGGACAGGCACCGGGCGTGTATTTCACCTATTGCAATCTCAATTACGGCCTCCTGGGGACCGTCATCGAAGCTGTGACTGGTGAACGCTTCGATACGTATCAAAAAAATCACATCCTGAAAGCCTTGGACTGTCGGGCCGATTACGTGCCCGGTAATCTGAGTGCCGATGAATTTGCCCGTCTGGGAACGATTTATCTTAAACGGGATAAACAAGGCCATTGGGATGAAAACGGTCCCTGGCAGGGGACTATCGACGATTTCGGCGGCGTCCAGCCGGAGCGCGAAGCCCTGGCCTTGCAGAATCCCTATGCCCAGGACGTCTGCCAGTCTTACGACCTGGCCGCGTACCAGCCTGGGACCAATGCGACGATCTTTTCACCGCAAGGCGGCCTGCGCCTGTCCCTGGAGGAACTGGGCCACGTCCTGGCCATGATGATTCAGGGCGGCCGCTATCAGGACCGGCAGGTCCTGGCGCTGTCGTCGCTGCAGGCCATGTTCAGCCCTCAGTGGGTCTATGACGGCCACAATGGCGATACGTGCGGCCAGACCCTGCTCACCTAT
>CABMPA010000165.1 GCA_902388315.1 uncultured Megasphaera sp.
GTGTGCCGTCCCTTGTAATGTTTTTCTATTTTGTTATAATGAAGAAAGCGGTGAATGTATGGGAGTGGACATCTGTGCGTTTACCGGTCTTGACTTAATATTTCTAAGCAGGAGGGTATTTTCATGAAAAAAATTCGTTCGGTTTTAGTTGCCAACCGCGGAGAAATCGCTATTCGTGTTTTCCGGGCTTGTAATGAACTGGGAATCCGTACCGTAGCTATTTATTCCAAGGAAGATTCGTTGTCCCTGCACCGTTTCCGTGCAGATGAATCGTATCTCGTCGGTGAAGGCAAAAAACCGGTAGATGCATATTTAGATATTGAAGATATTATCCGCATTGCTCATGAACACGACGTCGATGCCATTCATCCGGGCTACGGCTTCTTGTCTGAAAATGCGGACCTGGCCAAACGCTGTGAAGAAGAAGGCATTATCTTCATCGGTCCTAAAGTTGAACATCTCATCATGTTTGGCGATAAGATCAATGCCCGTATCCAGGCGAAGAAGGCCGGTATCCAGTACATCCCGGGCAGCGACGGTCCGGTCATGAACTATGCGGAAGTCGAAAAATTTGCCAAAGAAGTCGGCTTCCCGATCATGCTCAAAGCCGTCAACGGCGGCGGTGGCCGTGGTATGCGCATGGTCGACCGCATGGCAGATCTCCGCGATGCCTATGACCGTGCCAAATCGGAAGCGAAACTGGCTTTTGGCAGCGATGAAATTTATTTGGAAAAATGCATTGTCAATCCGAAACACGTCGAAGTCCAGATCATGGGCGACGAACACGGCAATGTCATCCACCTCTTTGAACGCGACTGCTCTATCCAGCGCCGTCATCAGAAGGTCGTCGAAACGGCTCCGGCTTCGGCCCTGCCCGTCGAACTGCGCCAGAAGATCTGCAACGCGGCCTTGAAATTGATGAAGAACGTCCATTACGTCAATGCCGGGACCGTCGAATTCCTGGTTACGCCGGACGGTGAATTCTACTTTATCGAAGTCAACCCCCGCGTACAGGTCGAACATACCGTTACCGAAATGATCACGGGCATCGACATCGTCCAGACCCAGATCAAAGTCGCCGAAGGCTATGCCCTCGACAGCGATGAAATCGGCATCAAGTCCCAGGACGACGTCCGCTGCCTGGGTGATGCCATCCAGTGCCGTATCACGACGGAAGATCCGATGAACAACTTCATGCCTGATTCGGGCAAGATCATGGTATACCGCAGCGGCGGCGGCTTCGGCGTCCGCCTTGACAGCGGCAATGCCTATACCGGTGCCATCATCACGCCGTACTACGATTCGCTGCTGGTCAAGACGACGACTTATGGCCGGACCCATAAAGAAGCGGCTGAAAAGATGCTCCGCGTCCTCAAGGAATTCCGTATCCGCGGCGTCAAGACCAATATCGGCTTCTTGATCAACGTCCTCAAGAGCCCGGAATTCATCTCCGGCACATACAACGTCAACTTCATCGACGACCATCCGGAACTGTTCAACCTGCCCGTTGTCCAGGACCGTGGCACGAAGCTCCTCAAATACATCGGCGATACGACCATCAACGGCTATGCCGACGCCGGCCATCAGGACAAACCGGAATTTGAAGCTCTGGAACTGCCGACGTCTGTTGCCGGCCCTTATCCGGACGGGACGAAACAGAAATTCGATGCCATGGGACCGGAAAAATTCTCCCAGTGGATCAAAGACCAGAAGAAGGTCTTCTTTACCGATACGACTATGCGTGACGCCCATCAGTCCCTGTTTGCGACGCGCGTCCGCTCCATCGATATGCTCCGCGTCCTGGAAGCGGCTTCCAAGAAGCTGCCGAACCTCTTCTCCTATGAATGCTGGGGCGGCGCTACTTTCGACGTAGCCTACCGCTTCCTCTATGAAGACCCCTGGGTCCGCCTGCGCCAGATGCGCAAGAAAGCGCCGAATATCCTCTTGCAGATGCTCGTCCGCGGCGCCAACGCCGTCGGCTATACGAGCTATCCGGACAACGTCGTCAAGAACTTCATCGACCTGTCCGCCAAGAATGGTATCGACGTCTTCCGCGTCTTCGACAGCCTCAACAGTCTGGACAACATGTATGGCACTGTCCAGGCCGTCCGCGAAAACAACAAGATTGCCGAAGTCGCACTCTGCTACACTGGCGATATCCTCGACCCGGCCCGCGATAAATACGATTTGAAATACTATGTCAACATGGCCAAGGAATTGCAGAATGCCGGCGCCAACATCATCGCCATCAAGGATATGGCCGGCCTCTTGAAACCGGAAGCCGCTTACCGCCTGGTATCGGCCTTGAAGGATGCTGTCGACCTGCCCATCCATCTCCATACCCATGACGGTTCGGGCAATGCTATCTGCACCTATAACCGCGCCATCGACGCCGGTGTCGACATCGTCGACGTCGCTTATTCCGCCTTTGCCGGCGGCACCAGCCAGCCGAGCATGAGCACCTTGTACTACGCTTTGAGCGGCAAGGACCGCCAGCCGGACCTCGACGTCGATGCCATGGAAGAAATGTCCCGTTACTGGGCAACGGTCCGTCCGTACTATAAAGGTGTCGACAAAGCCGATGCTTATCCGAATACGGAAGTCTACCAGCATGAAATGCCGGGCGGCCAGTTCTCCAACCTGCGCCAGCAGGCCAAAGCTGTCGGCCTCGGCGACCGCTGGAACGAAATCAAGAAGATGTACCATACGGTCAGCATGATGTTTGGCGACATCATCAAAGTTACGCCGTCGTCGAAAGTCGTCGGTGATATGGCTCTGTTCATGGTCCAGAATAATTTGACCGAACAGGATGTCTATGATAAAGGCGACGTCCTCGACTTCCCGCAGTCCGTCGTCGAATTCTTTGAAGGCCGTATCGGCATTCCCTATCAGGGCTTCCCGGAAAAACTCCAGAAAATCGTCCTGAAAGGCAGAAAACCGTTGACGGAACGCCCGGGCAAGAGCCTGGCTCCTGTCGATTTCGAAGCTATCCGCCAGAAATTGACCGATGCTGATTATAAACACGAAGACGAAGACATCAACGCTTACTGCCAGTATCCGAAAGTCTTCAAGGACTTCAACGAAACGGTCAAGAAATACGGCGATGTCAGCGTCCTCGATACGCCGACCTTCTTCTTCGGCATGAAGAAGAACGAAGAAGTCCATGTTGAAATCGAAGAAGGGAAGGACCTCATCATCACCCTTATCAACATCAGTGATCCCGATGACAGCGGTGTCCGCACCATTACCTTCATGTTCAACGGGGCCGAACGCGAAATCCAGGTCCAGGACAAGAGTGTCGACATGAAGACCGTCACCCGCCGCAAGGCCGATCCCGACAAAGCCGGTGACATCGGTGCCACCCTGTCCGGTTCTGTCGTCAAAGTCCTGGTCACCAAAGGCCAGAAAGTCAAGAAAGGCGAACCCTTGGTCGTTACCGAAGCTATGAAGATGGAAACGACCATCACCTCGCCTATCGACGGCACCATCGGCGAAATCTATGCGACCAAAGGCCAGGCCATCATCAGCGGCGACTGCCTGTTGGAAGTGCTGGAGTAATCGTTATGTAGTACAAAGTTTGTAGTTTGTAGTAGTTGAGGGTTAAATTTTTAGCCATTCACTGCAAACTAAAAACTACAAACTGTCAACTAAAAAGAGGCTGTCTTAGTACGACAGCCTCTTTTGCCATTCATTCACAAAGGAGTTTTTATCATTATGAAAATGGTAACGGTCTATTTATTGGGCAAGAAGTTTTCTGTTCCTGAAGATCTGACGATCATGCGGGCTATGGAATATTCCGGCTTCCGCCTCGTCCGCGGCTGCGGCTGCCGCAGCGGCTTCTGCGGGGCCTGTGCCGTCGTTTACCGCCTGCAGGGCCAGACCGAGACTCATTCGGCCCTGGCCTGTCAGACCAAAGTCGAAGACGGCATGTGCGTCGGCCGTCTGGAATCGTTCCCGATCAAGAAGCAGGACTACGATATGGACGACCTGCCCGTAGCCGGCAACGTCGTTGGCCAGCTCTATCCGGAAATATACAACTGCATCCATTGCAATGCCTGTACGCGGAACTGCCCTCAGGGCATCCAGGTCATGAAGTACATCGCCCTGGCCCAGCGCGGCGATTATGCCGGCTGTGCCAGGGAATCGTTCCGCTGTGTCTGCTGCAATATCTGTGCCGCCAGCTGTCCGGCCAAGATCAGCCACGGTGCCGTCGGCCTGCTGGCACGGCGCCTCATGGGCAAGTATATCGCCAAGAAAAGCAAACACCTGGAACAGCGCGTCCAGGCCATCCAGGAAGGCCGGTTCGTGGCCGACGTCCAGCATCTGATGGCGGCCGGTGACGACGAACTGCACCGCTTGTATGAATCGCGGGATATCGAGAAATAGGGGGACATCATGATCTATACAGAAGAAATGCGGGCTTCCCAGGCGCGGGTCGAAGCTACGCGGAATATCC
>CABMPA010000166.1 GCA_902388315.1 uncultured Megasphaera sp.
GACGATGTTCAGGGACCCCAGTTGCTGCTGCACATTGGCCGCAGCCTGTTCGGCAATGCCCGGGGCACCGCCAAAGAGGTAGACAGCCGTTTGGCGTGCGGCTGCTTCTTGGAGCAGACTGCACGCCAAATCGACACCTGTCACGCGTTCTTTAAATTTCTTGCCCTGCTGTTCTGCAGCCCACAGGACGCCGGCCCCATCGGGAACTACCAGGTCGGCATGCTGCAGGATATGGGCCAGTTCGCGGTCCGTCTGGGCCCGCATGACCATTTCTGCATTGGCCGTCGCAATGGAAGCGGCCCGGCCTTCATCGATATACTTAAAGGCCAGGTTCTGGGCTTCTTCCATAGTGACGTTCCATATAGGGATGGACAAGATATCGATTGTACTAATCAACGTATCCCTCCGCCCTGCTTAGTTTACGCTGTAGTTCGGAGCTTCTTTCGTGATATTGACATCATGAGGATGGCTTTCACGAAGACCGGCTGCCGTAATCTGGATGAACTGCGTATTTTCAATCATTTCTTTAATGTTGTGGCAACCACAGTAGCCCATGGATGCGCGAAGACCGCCGACCATCTGGTAAATGGTATCAGCTGCCGGTCCTTTGTACGGTACACGGCCTTCGATGCCTTCGGGGACGAGCTTCTTGGCATCTTCCTGGAAGTAACGGTCCTTACTGCCACATTCCATAGCGGCCAGGGAACCCATGCCACGGTATTCTTTATAGCTGCGGCCCTGATAGATGACCGTTTCGCCCGGGCTTTCTTCCGTGCCGGCCAGGAGGTTGCCCATCATGACGACGTTGCCGCCGGCAGCGATGGCTTTAGCCATATCACCGGAATATTTGATACCGCCGTCAGCGATGATGGGGATGCCATAGCGCTGAGCGACTTTAGCACATTCGTAGACAGCTGTGATCTGCGGTACACCGATACCAGCGACGATACGGGTCGTGCAGATGGAGCCAGGGCCGATGCCGACTTTGACAGCGTCGACGCCACATTCGATGAGGGCTTCCGTAGCGGCGCCCGTAGCGACGTTGCCGGCGATGACCGGGAGGTGCGGATACATTTTCTTGATTTCTTTCAGCGTATTGAGGACGCCCAGGGAATGACCGTGAGCCGTATCGATGACGACGACGTCGACTTTGGCAGCGACGAGGGCGTCGAGGCGGTCCGTCATGTCATGGGTTACGCCGACAGCAGCAGCGACCAGGAGACGGCCGTTGCCATCTTTGGCAGAATTCGGGTATTTCGTAGCTTTTTCGATATCCTTGATGGTAATGAGGCCCTGCAGGTTGCCTTCTTTATCAACGAGGGGTAATTTTTCAATGCGGTGCTTGCGGAGAATTTCTTTGGCTTCTGCCAGCGATGTACCGACAGGAGCAGTAATCAGGTTTTCCTGGGTCATGATGTCACCGATGCGGCGGCTCATGTCTTCTTCAAAGCGCATGTCACGGTTGGTGATGATACCGACGAGTTTGCCGTCGACCGTGATGGGGACGCCGGAGATGCGGTATTTGCCCATCAATTCATTGGCATCAGCCAGGAGATTATCGGGATGAAGGAAAATCGGGTCGATGATGATGCCGTGTTCCGACCGTTTTACCTTATCGACTTCCCGCGCCTGGGCGGCGATGGACATGTTCTTATGAATAACGCCGATGCCGCCTTCGCGGGCTACGGCAATAGCCATAGGAGCTTCTGTAACGGTATCCATACCAGAGCTCATAATAGGAATATTCAGTTTGATATCGCGCGTCAGGTTCGTCGAAACGTCGACTTCCTTAGGAAGCACGTCGGATTTTGCCGGAACCAGGAGAACGTCGTCAAATGTCAAACCTCTCATACCAAATTTATCAGATCTCATATTTGCACCTCTGTTTTGAAAAATATAAGAAACTAAGGGGAAATACCCCTAAATAGCTTATCCCTTATTATAACTGAAATCAGCGCTTATGTACATATATTACAGCAAATTTCTATCAGTTATTTAAAAGTCCGGCAAAAGTATAGCCAAATCGTCGCTTCAATGCTTCTTCGGCTTTCTCCGTATCTCCCCGGTTCTGCCACCACTGCCGGGCCGCATCACGGGCCGCAGCCAGCAGCGGTACATCGTCTATAATATCGGCAGCTTTTAAATCCGGCAGGCCATGCTGCATATAGCCGAAGAGCTGGCCCGAGCCGCGCAGGAGCAGGTCCTTTTCAGCCAGGACGAAGCCGTCGTGTATCTTCTCCATCCATTTCAGGCGCTGCCGCGTCTCGTCGCTGCCGCCTTTGGCCATGAGGATGCAATAAGCCTGCTGGTCACCGCGGCCGACGCGGCCCCGCAGCTGGTGGAGCTGGGCCAGGCCGAAGCGTTCGGCGCCGTCGATGAACATGAGCGTCGCATTGGGCACGTTGACGCCGACTTCGATGACACTCGTCGCAACCAGGAGCTGAATGTCCCCTTTCTGGAAGGCGTCCATGACGGCTTCTTTCTCTTTGCCGGCCATACGGCCGTGGACAAGACCGCACGTACGCTTTTTAAAGACGCGGGACCGCAGTTCCTCATAGAGTTCCGTCGCCGCCTGCAAGTCGACGCTTTCCGAAGCCTCGACGAGGGGACAGACGACGTAGCACTGCCGGCCCTGAGCCATGAGTTTGTCCATGAAGACATAGACCCGCTGGCGCAGGGCTTCACCGACAGCATAGGTCTTGACGAGTTTCCGGCCCGGCGGCAGTTCGCGGATAGAGGACACGTCCAGGTCGCCGTAGAGGGACAAGGTCAGTGTCCTGGGAATAGGCGTCGCCGTCATGAACAGGGCATGGGGTTCTTTCCCCTTCTGTTCCAGCGCCGACCGCTGACGGACGCCGAAGCGGTGTTGTTCGTCCGTGACGACCAGGCCCAGGCATCGGAAGGCGACGTCGTCCTGAATAAGGGCGTGGGTCCCGATGAGGATATCGATCCGGCCCTGGGCCAGTTCTTCCAGGAGCTGCTGCCGTTCCTTGGCCGTCGTCCGGCCAGTCAGCAAGGCAATGCGGACGTCCAGGCCCTGAAAGAGACGGCAGAATTCTTCATAGTGCTGGGCCGCCAGGATACCCGTCGGCGCCATGAGGGCCCCTTGATAGCCGTTCTCTACGATCTTGGCCAAGGCCAGAGCGGCGACGACGGTCTTGCCGGAGCCGACATCGCCCTGGACCAGGCGCTGCATGGGCACTTCACTCTCCATGTCGGCCTGGATATCGAGAAAGGCCTGGGTCTGGCCCTTCGTCAGGGTAAAGGGCAGGTGGTCACAAAAGACCTTGAGCAGTTTGCCGTTAGGACCACATTTGATGCCCTGGCGCCTGCCTTCATGGCGCCGGCGCAGAATCAGACCGAGCTGCATGTCGAAGAGCTCCTCAAAGGCCAGCTGGCGCCGGGCCTGTTCCCGTTTCTCCATAGAATCCGGGAAATGCATCTGCTCATAGGCTTCCCGGGACGGCATAGCGGCAAAAGGCGACTGGCGGCAGCCGTCCCAGCCGGGCAGGATTTCCGGATGGTCTTTGGCCAAGCCCAAGGCCTGGCGCACGGCCTTGCGGACATCCTGCTGGCGCAGGCCATCGGTCAGGCCGTAGACGGGGACGAAGCCTTCGCCACCGGCCTGCCCTTCTTCCGTGTCCGGCGTATTCATCTGGCGGCGGCCGTAAGCCCATTCCATCTTTCCGAAAGCCGTCAAGGTCATGCCAACATGGAACTGGCGCTTCTTGAAGGCCTGGTTGAACCAGACCAGCTCGGCCGCTCCGGTACCATCGCTGACCATGACCTTCAAGATAGAAAGGCCCCGGCGAGGCCGCATTTCCTGGACTGAGGCCACGGTCCCGCAAATGACGAGGCCCTTCCCCGTCCCGCACGGCGCCTGGCCGATGGGCCAGATATGGCTGCGGTCTTCATAGTCGCGAGGAAAATATTGCAGCAAGTCGGACACTGTCGCCAGATGAAGCTTAGAAAACAGGGCTTCCTTGCGCGGTCCGATTCCTTTGAGATCGCGAATAGAAAAATTCATACCAAAAACTCCTTGTCAAATATTCGTTTTTATTGTATCATATTTCGTAGGCTTTTTTAAAAAAATAAAACTTGCTTTACCTAATAATCTGTGATAAGATTTATATGTTGTACTGTGATGGTGCAGGGAGGTGTAACCAATGGCAAACTTTTGCGAAATCTGTGGTAAAGGAACAATGAGCGGCATGAATGTCAGCCATTCCCACTTGAAAACGAAAAAAACCTGGAAACCGAATATCCAGCGTGTCCGCGCTGTCGTCGACGGCGAAGTAAAACGAGTTAATGTTTGCACTCGTTGCCTTCGTTCCGGTAAAGTCCAGCGTGATGTTTAAGGATGATAAAAAAGAGGCTGTCGCATTAAGACAGCCTCTTTTTTCGTTTGAAGTTGAAAGTTTGATGTTTGATGTGGATGGTTT
>CABMPA010000167.1 GCA_902388315.1 uncultured Megasphaera sp.
ATATAAAGGAGCGCTATTTATGAAGAAATATGATGTCATTGTCATCGGTACGGGGGCGGCCAACATCGTGACCGATGCGGCCCTGGCCCAGGGTTTGCAGGTGGCCGTTATTGAACGGGGCCGGTTTGGCGGGACTTGTCTGAACCGCGGCTGTATCCCGACGAAGGTCATGGTCACGGCGGCCAACCGCATCCGCGAAATCCGCGAAGGGAGCCGTATCGGCGTCTTTGCCGACAACGTCCGCCTGGACTGGGATATCTTGTCCAAGCGGCTGTGGGAAAAGGTCGATGAAAGTCCGGCTATTCAAAGTTATTACGATCAGTTCCCCAATGTCGACACCTTTAATGGCACGGCGTCTTTCGTCGACAACCACACTGTCGCCATCGCCCTGAATGACGGCAGCAGCGTCACCTTGACGGGCGATAAGATTTTCGTCGCCACTGGCGGCCGGACGAATATCCCTTCCCTGCCGGGCCTGGAAGAAGCGGGCTATTTGACGTCGGAATCGTTCTTTGGCCCGTCGTATCCGAAAAAGCCCTACCAGAGCCTGATCATCATCGGCGGCGGCCCTATCGGCTGTGAATTCGCCCATGTCTTCGACGCCGCCGGCACCAAAGTCACGATGGTCCAGCACAATGTCCGCCTCCTGCCCAAGGAAGATCCGGCCGTATCGGCATTCATCCTCAAGCAGTTCCAGCGTTACGGCATGGACATCCGTCTCAATAAAGACACGGTTTCCGTCAGCCAGCGCGACGGCCTGAAGGTCCTGTCCTTCCGCGACCGCACGACAGGCGAAGAAGGCGAAGTAGCTGCCGAAGAAATCCTGGTCGCTCCGGGCATCCGGCCCATGACGGAACTGCTGCATCTGGAAAATACCGACGTCCGCCTGGACAAGCGCGGCTACATCGAAACGAACGAATTCCTGGAAACGACGGCTGATAATATCTGGGCCCTGGGCGACGTCAACGGCCTGGCTCCCTTCCGCCACAAGGCCAATTACGAAGCGGAAATCCTGGCGCACAACCTCTTTTCCGGAAACGAACCGGAAACGTGGCGCTGGGCCGATTACGACGCCGTGCCGGCCGTCACCTACACCTATCCCGAAGCGGCCCACGTCGGCCTGACGGAAGACCAGGCCGTGAAGAAAGGCTATGACGTCGAAACGGCCATCAACCATTATTCCGCATCGGCCAAGGGCTATGCCATGGGTTATGAACCGGGCGATGAAGACGACGGCTTCGTCAAGCTGGTCATCGACAAGAAGACGAAATTCATCCTCGGCGCCCACATCGTCGGCCCTGAAGCGTCCATCCTCATCCAGCCTTTCATCAACAACCTCATGAGCGGCACCCACGTCGTCCATCCTATCCACGAAGACATCGCGTCGCCGACGGTCCAGGCCCTGCGGGCCAAACCGCTGACGCGGACCCCCAATCCCAAATCAGTCTACACCTTCAGCGAAACCATGACGCCTCACCCGTCCCTGTCGGAAGTCGTCATGTGGACGCGCTATTATTACGAAGGGAAGTAGAAAAAAGCGGCTGTCCTTTGAAGACAGCCGCTTTTTAGTGGCTAGTGGCTAGTGGCTCGTGGCTAGTGGCTCGTGGCTAGTGGCTCGTGGCTAGTGGTTAGTGGTTAGTGGTTCGTAGGGGCCGTCCCAAAGGGCGGCCCGCTTGTGGGAATCCCGTGGACCGCTTTCGTAGGGGCCGTCCTAAGCCTTTTTGGCCCGTCAGGTGCCGACCAACGAGAGGCGCAGGACGGTTGCCAAAACGGACAGCTGTGGCTAGGCGGCCCGCTTATGGGAATTCCGTGGCTCGTGGTTCGTGGTTAGCGGATGGATTTAAATTTAAAGCCATTGCATCAAACATCATACATCAAACGTCAAACCTATTTGCAAACTATAATTCCCCCAGGACGTCGCCGCGGACTTCGTCGGGGCGCCAGGCGATGAGGGCCGTGTGGCCCTGGGTGTGGTCGCCGACTTTGTTGATCCAGGCGATTTCGTGGGAGGCTTTGGCTTTTAGTAAGGGGCTCGTCGTCCGGGCCTGATAGAAGGATTTGTTGATGACCCACCATTTCGAGCGCAGTTTCGTCCGCTTCAGGTCCGCTTCCAGGCGCAGGGCTTCATAGACCGGCGTGGCTTCGGGCAGGGTGACGATGACGACTTCCGTTTCGGCCCCTTTCAGGCGCGGCAGCAAATGTTGTACCGACGGCGGCGTCGAACCGTGGGTCCGGCGGATTTCCCGGTCGTAGCTTTCTGTCGATTCCAACAGCAGCAGCGTGTGGCCTGTCGGCGCCGTGTCGATGACGACGATCTGGTCATCGGCCGCTTCGACGATGTCGGCAAAGGCGTGGAAGACGGCGATTTCCTGGGTGCACGGCGAGCGCAGGTCTTCTTCGATGTAGGCCAGGTCCGACGGGCCCAGGCCGTTGGCTTTGGCCTGGTTCAGGACTTCATCCTGGTATTTCTTCAGCTCTTCCCCTTGGTCGATATGGCTCAGGGTCAGATTGTCCGTCTGGCTGACGACGTACTGCAGATGAGCTGCCGGGTCGGTCGTCGTCAAGTGGACGCGATGGCCGCGGCGGGCCAGGCCCAGGGCGATGGCGGCAGCGACGGTCGTCTTGCCGACGCCGCCTTTGCCCATGGTGAATATGACCTTGCGCTGATGGGCTTCCAAGTCGTCGATGACGGCCTGCAGGGGCTGGACCTGTTCCAGCGTCAGTTCCGTCGCCGATTCCGGGACTTCCCCTTGGAGCAGGGCCCGGACGTGGTCCAGGCCGGTGATGTTATACGTCCGCAAGGGAATCTGGAAGCGCGGCAGATCGGCGATGGCTTCGGGCATATCCTTCAGGGCGGCCTGCTGTTTTTCGTATAAGGTCTGCGTCGCGTCGTCGTCCCACGAAGCCAGCAGGCCGTTGATGACAAGCTGCTGGCTGGCAATGCCCAGGGCGGCCAGTTCCTTCGACGCCCGGGCCGCTTCTTTCAGCGGCAGGGCATCGGGACGGGCGACGAGGAGCATCGTCGTCTTTTCCCCATTGGCCAGGGTCTGGACGGCCTGTTTATACAGTTCTTTCCGCGATTCCAGGCCCGACAGCTGGCCCAAGCAGGACGCGCCGTGTTTGCTCTTCTGGATGAACTGGCTCCAGGCCGACGGCAGCTGCAGCATGCGCAGGGTGTGGCCCGTCGGCGCCGTATCGAAGATGATATGGTCGTAGTCACAGGCGACAGTTTCATCGGTAAGGAAATTGGTGAATTCGTTGAAGGCGGCGATTTCTACGGTACAGGAACCGGACAGTTGTTCTTCCATGTTGCGCAGGGCCGCTTCCGGCAGGAGGCCGCGATAGGGCCCGATGACGCTTTCCCGGTATTCGGCCGCGGCCTGGACCGGGTCGAGGTTGGCCACGGCCAGGTTGGGCACGGCCTCAATGGGCGTAGCCTTATTGGTCAGTTCCATGGAAAAGACGTCTTGCAGATTCGACGCCGGATCGGTACTGATGAGCAGGACCTTTTTACCGGCATCGGCCAGGGCGACGGCGGTGGCACAGGCAACGGACGTCTTGCCGACGCCGCCCTTGCCGGTCAGAAAGAGGTATTTCGTCTGGACGACGTGAAAGGGATCATAGAGGATCACTTACAGTCACCTCCGCAGCAGCAGGACGAACTTTCCAGTTCCGCCGGCGTGTCGCCACAGCAGCACGACGAGGTTTCGCTTTCAGCCGGTGTATCGCCGCAGCAGCAGGAAGACGTTTCTTCGGCGCTGTCACCGCAGCAGCCGCTGTCCCCAGCGGCCTGGGCTGCTTCGAGAAGAGCCGGGTCGAAGCCGATGAGGCTGGCGAATTCATCATTCGTCGGATAGCGGCCGGCAAACTGGACGGCGCCGTCGACGAGGATGAGGGGCAGGTCTTCGGGCCCGTGGTGCTGGAGGAAGTCGGTGACGACCCTGGTCTGGACGAATTTCAGCGGCGCACTGGTCAGATTATAGCGGCCGACGTCGATGCCGTGCTGCTTCAGCGTGTCCAGGACCGTCGATACGCGCAAGAGTTCCGGGTCGATAGACGGACCGCAAAGACCGGTCGGGCAGCACATTGCCTGTTCAAAGATTTCCATATGTTTCATGATGAAAGACCTCCTAAAAAAATTCATATATTTATATTTATCAATGTATAAGCTGAAAAAACAGCCTGCCTCACTGGCAGCGGCAGGCTTCATCCTCTGCCGGCACGGCACCGGGCTGGAATAAGTCGTGGACGGCCTGTTCCAGGACCTGGGCCTGGGCGCGGTTGAGGGAATAATAGACCCACTTCCCTTCCTTGCGGCCCGTGACCAGCCGGGCATCGCAGAGGATCTTCATGTGGTGGGACAGCGTCGGCTGGGACAGATTCAGATGCTCCAGGAGCACGCAGGCACAGCGTTCCCCCT
>CABMPA010000168.1 GCA_902388315.1 uncultured Megasphaera sp.
CGTCGATTTCCCGGCGACATTCTTCTAATTCCATACACTAGCCCTTCCCTTCTGCCATAATACTTTTATTATAGCAAAAAAAGTAGGTTCAGGCCATTTTATTCATCTTGCGCAGGAAAATCCAGCTCCCCAGGCTGAGGAAGAGGACGCCCATCGCGCTGAGGACGGCCAGGTTCTCGTTCAGTGTCGCCAAATGGCCCGACAAGAAGAGTTCGCGGACGGCGTTGGACATCCAGGCCATGGGGAAAGCCTGGGCGACGACCCGGGTCAGCGGGTCCATGGCTTCCAGGGGCCACGTATAGCCGCCAAAGATGAAGGCCGGCACAGTGTACATGATGGATGCCCGGACGAACTGCAATTCGTTGTGAAAGAGAGACGACGCAAAGAGACCCAGGGATACGGCAGCAAAGGAAAAGGCTGAAGCGATGGCCCAGAGCGACGTCACCGATGCCCGGTCAGGGATGCCCAGGAAAGCGGAAATGACGCAGACCAGGGCAAAGGACAGGACGGACAGGACCCAGTACACGGCGACCTTGACGGCCAGGACGGCCGCTTTCGGCACGTCTTTCAGGCCTTCCCGGTCCTTGAAATCACCCTGGACGGCCGCGCCGACAGCCAGGAAGATGCCCTGCTGCATGGCGGCCATGGCCAGGCCGACCATGAAGAACATCATATAACTCTGGGTCGGATTGTTGAGGACGCGCAGCGTCGTCTCTATGGGAGCGATACGCTTCTTTAGGAGCTGTTCATCGCCGCTGGTCCGCAAGGCCGCCTGCCGGGAGGCAATCCGCGTGTTAAAGGTGTTGACGATATCGTTGCCCGCCGTCGAGGCGATATTGGTCGTAATGATATTGGCCCCGTTGAGGACGAACAAGACGCTGGCATGGCCGCCGTTGAGGACGTCATGGGAAAAATGATTCGGAATGATGACGGCCGTATAGGCCTCTTTCCGGCGCAGCATATCCCGCGCCTCTTCTTCATCGGCGACGACGCGGACCAGGCCCAGCCGTTCGTCATCATCAACCTGGCGGGTCAGGAAGCGGCTGTAGGCTGTATGGTCTTCGTCGCAGACGACCGTCGGTATCACTTTGACGACGCCGGGATAATAGAGGATGCCGAAGAGGATCAGGTAGGCTGTCGCGGCACCAAAAAGAAAGATAGCCCGCCGGGCGTCGTGGAGAAAGGCATTGGCCAGTTCCCGGCGGATCAAAGACAAGATGCCCATTACGGCCGCCCTCCTTTCTTGCCAAAAAGCAAACCGCCCGTCGCCACTTCCAGGACCGTCTTCATGCCATAGCGGCGGCGCAGGGCAAAGACGGCCGTCCCTAAGGCAAAGGCGACGGCACCCATGAGCAGCAGCTGCAGCGACTGGTTCATCAGTTCCGGCGCATAGCCGGCCAGTAAGATATCGCGGACGCTGTCGGCCGCATGGCGCATGGGGAAAATCCGGGCAATGGCAGAAGCGACGTCGCTCATGTAGAAATCAGGCCAGCTCAAGCCGCTGTACAAGAGGCCCGGCATGATATAGAGCAAGGGCATTTCAATGGACATGACTTCGTCCGGGCTGAAAGCCGAAAACAGGACCATGATGCCGGCGACGGCCAGGCAGAAAGCCGTGATCATGACGGCCAGGGCGGTCAGGGACCCCCGGACGGGGACGGCAAAGAGATAATATAAAAAGCCAAGGGACAGGAAAAATGAAGGAACCGCCAGGGCCAGGACCCAGAAACACTTGGTCCCCAAGATCAGCCACGACGGGACTTTCTTATCATAGACATGGTGCCGGAATTCCCGGGCAATGAGCGGGCATAAGACAAGCATGATGGCAATCTGCAGGCCATTCAGGGTCAGGCCGGCCAGCATGAACGGCGTATAGCCTGTCGTCAGGTTGTTGATGATGCGGATGCCCAGGCGGACGGGATAGGCCATATTCAGCGCCGCTGCCGGCAGCTGGTTGCCCGCTTCCAGCAGCTTGGACGCGATACCGACGGACAAGGTCTTGTTGATTTCGCTGGCCGCCGTCAACGCCGCGTTGCCGAACATGTTATTGGCCGAATCGACGGTCAGCAGGAGCGGCACGGGATTGCCCAGCTTGATGTCCTTGGAAATATCCGCCGGAATGTAGAGGCCGACCCGGGCCTTGCCGGTATGCAGATCGTCGACCATGTCTTCGGACCGCGTCACCTGATCGACGACGTGGAATTTTTCCGCATCGCTGTAAGCCTGGATGATGGTCCGGCTGATGACCGACTGCTCTTCGTCGCAGATGACCAGGGAAATCCCTTCGACCGAGTTCTGATAGTAAATGATGCCGAAAGCCAGGGTAAAGGCCAGGGGCAGCAGGATGAGGATCGCCGCGACGGGGAAACGCCCCTGCCAGAGCAGCTGCCACTCCCGTTTCAAGACATAGCGGAAAGACATATCAATCACCTGCCATATATTGGAAACGCATGCCCGGCCGCAGGGCGTCACTGTTGACCTGGACCTTGACGTTGAAACTGATGATATCCGTATCGCTGCCGCGTTCGCTCGTCGCCCGCTGAGTAGCGAATTCCGACTTCTGGCTGATATCGGTGATGGTCCCCTGGACGCGGGTGACGCCATCGCGGGCCTGCATCGTCAGGACCTGGCCGACGTGGAAATCTTTGAGTTTCGTTTCGGGGATCTTGAAATCGACCCAGTTATCGTTCGGGTCCTGCAGGGCCACCAGCGGCGTCCCCAGGGAAATCATGGAGCCTTCTTCGACGTATTTCGCCGTAATGACGCCGTCAAAGGGCGCCTTGATTTCCGTTTCGTCCAGCGACACTTCAATCTGCTGCAGCTGGGCCTGGGCCGCTTCCAGTTTCTTCTGGGCCGCATCGGTCGCCGCTACGTTGGCATCGGTCTGCAAGAGGCCGGCCTTGGCCGACGACACGCCGGACTGAGCCTGGCTGTACGCCGACTGGGCGACTTCATACTTGGTCTTATAGGCATCGAAGACGGATTTGGAAACAGCCCCCTGGGCGTAGAGTTCCTGATAACGGTTGAAATCCTTTTCGGCCAGATCCAGATTGGACTGGGCTGAATCGAGGCCGGCCGAAGCCGTATCGACCTGGGACTTCGACGTACTGTCCTGGAGGTCCGTGACGACACCGGACTGGCGCACCTGGGCCTGGAGGGCCTTGATATTGGCTTCGGCCTGGGCTTTCTGGGCCAGGAGGTCGCGCTGGTCGATATAGGCGATGATATCGCCCTTCTTGACCGTATCGCCTTCCTTGACGCGGAGCTGGACGACGCGGCCGGCAACTTTGGAATTGATGTCGATTTCCTTGGCATCGGCCCGGCCCCATAATTCATCCGATGCGGCTTCCTTCTGCAAACTGCAGCCGCTGGTCAGGCAAACGGCGGCCAGAGCCAGCATCAGGCCGGCGAAGATTCTCTTTTTCTCTGTTATCCATAGCATCATGACTTCCCCCTTTGAAGTTTGTTGAACATGTTCAAATCAGGGCCAAAAAAATCCATCCCTATCGGCGATGGATCATTTCATCGGCAATGGCCTCGATTTCCGGCAGGCGCCGTTCGAGCTGGTCCAGGACAGCCTGGCTCTCGCCAGCCGAAATGCCCAGCAGCTGCAAGGCCGTATCCAGGACCAGGGCGGCATACTTTTCCCTGTCAATAGGCTGGCTAAAGCCGAACTGGACGATATAGCTGCGCATGGCCCCTTTGATGAGGAGGGACCGCAAAAAAATGTCCTCCTGCGATAATCCCAGAGAATCGCCGAAGATGCGGACGGTCATGTCCGTCAGATGGGCCGTGATCTTTTCAAAGGTCAGGGCCGTCGTATAGCCTTCATAATAGGTCTCGCGGACGAGCTGATTCATGGCTACGGCTTCAAATTCGACCAGGCACAGGGCGGCGTAGCGGAAGGCCGGCGACTCCTGCCTGAAATGAGCGGCGATCAAATCCGTACACTGGCGGAACAGTTCCATGACCAGGGACTGGAAGATATCTTCCTTATTCTTGAAGAAATAATAGATACTCCCCGTGAGGACGCCGGATTTCTCAACAATCTGGCGGATCGTCGTCTTTTTATACCCCTGCTGGACAAACAATGCTTTTGCCGCCGCCAGGATGCGCTGACGGACTTCATCCTTATCCTTTTCCATAAGGGCTCCTTTCTTGAACATGTTCAATTCCATTTCTTTTAGTGTACCCGTTCTCAAAATACTTGTCAAGGTCACCGGGCCACGCTATATATCCATCAATCGCATAAACGATTTACTTCCATGCAGAATATCCATTTGTCAGAGACTCATTCTTCCTTTATAATATAAAGGTATGAGTTTTTTTAGATTTTATTTATCAATTCAATGAAAAAAAGGTTGTGATTTTGCATGGAAGA
>CABMPA010000169.1 GCA_902388315.1 uncultured Megasphaera sp.
TTAGCCTTCGATTTCGGAAACGACGCCAGCGCCTACAGTACGGCCGCCTTCGCGGATAGCGAAGCGGAGGCCGGCTTCGATAGCGATCGGAGTGATGAGTTCAACATCCATTTTGACGTTATCGCCAGGCATGCACATTTCAGTGCCTTCCGGGAGCTGGATGACGCCAGTTACGTCAGTGGTACGGAAGTAGAACTGCGGACGATAGCCGTTGAAGAACGGAGTATGACGGCCGCCTTCGTCTTTCGTCAATACGTAAACCTGAGCTTTGAATTTCGTGTGCGGATGAATCGTGCCCGGTTTAGCGAGAACCTGGCCACGTTCGATTTCTTTACGGTCTACACCGCGGAGAAGAGCGCCGATGTTGTCGCCAGCTTCAGCACGGTCGAGGATCTTACGGAACATTTCAACGCCCGTAACAACCGTATCTTTCGGTTCGTCAGCAAGGCCGACGATTTCAACTGCGTCGCCAACTTTGAGTTCGCCACGTTCAACACGGCCTGTAGCAACAGTGCCGCGGCCTGTGATGGTGAAGACGTCTTCGACAGGCATGAGGAACGGCTGGTCCGTCGGGCGCTGCGGAGTCGGGATGTATTCGTCAACAGCATCCATCAATTTGAGGATGGACTGTTTGCCGATTTCGCTTTCGTCGCCTTCGAGGGCTTTGAGAGCGGAGCCAACTACGATAGGAACTTCGTCGCCGGGGAAATCGTAGGAGCTGAGGAGATCGCGGACTTCCATTTCAACGAGTTCGATGAGTTCCGGATCATCAACCTGGTCAGCTTTGTTGAGGTATACGACGATAGCCGGTACACCAACCTGGCGGGCCAAGAGGATGTGTTCACGAGTCTGGGGCATCGGGCCGTCAGCAGCGGAAACGACGAGGATAGCGCCGTCCATCTGAGCAGCACCGGTGATCATGTTCTTGACATAGTCAGCATGGCCCGGGCAGTCAACGTGTGCATAATGACGTTTGTCTGTTTCATATTCAACGTGTGCCGTGTTGATTGTAATACCACGTTCACGTTCTTCCGGAGCCTTGTCGATATCAGCATAGTCTTCGAATTTAGCGTAGCCTTTTTCAGCCAAAACTTTGGTGATGGCAGCTGTCAAAGTAGTTTTGCCGTGGTCGACGTGACCGATCGTGCCAATGTTAACATGCGGTTTGGTTCTTTCGTAATGTTCTTTAGCCATTTGCTGTTCCTCCAGTGTGAGTTAAATTATATTAGCCTTTTTCGCTGATGACTTTTTCGGCTACGTTCTTCGGAACTTCTTCGTAGTGGTCGAATGTCATCGTATAAACGCCACGGCCCTGCGTACGGGAACGCAAATCCGTTGCATAGCCAAACATTTCTGCCAGCGGTACGAATGCGTTGATATGTTCTGCACCGGAGCGCATTTCCATACCTTCGACACGACCACGGCGGGAGTTGAGGTCGCCGATGACGTCGCCCATGTATTCTTCAGGAACGACAACTTCGACTTTGGTGTACGGTTCGAGGAGAACCGGGTCTGCCTTGCGGGCACCTTCTTTGAAGCCCATAGAACCTGCAATCTTGAAGGCCATTTCCGAGGAGTCGACTTCATGGTAAGAACCGTCGTATACGACGACTTTGATATCGACCATCGGGAAACCTGCCAAAACGCCTGTTTCCATTGCTTCTCTGACGCCGGCTTCAACGGAGCCGATGTATTCCTTAGGAATAGCGCCGCCAACGACTTTGTTTTCAAATTCGTAGCCTTTGCCCTGTTCCTGCGGAATGAGTTCGAGCCAGCAGTCACCATACTGACCACGACCGCCGGACTGACGCTTGAAGAAACCACGAGATTTGATATCTTTGCGGATGGTTTCACGGTAAGCAACCTGCGGTTTGCCGACGTTGCAGTCTACTTTGAATTCGCGGGACATGCGGTCGACGATGATATCCAAATGGAGTTCGCCCATACCGGAGATGATGGTCTGGCCGGTTTCAGCATCGGTCTTGACTTTGAATGTCGGGTCTTCTTCAGCCAGACGAGCCAAGGCAATGCCCATTTTTTCCTGGTCAGCTTTCGTCTTCGGTTCAACGGCTACGGAAATAACCGGATCCGGGAATTCCATCTTTTCGAGGATGATCGGGTGTTTTTCATCGCACAGTGTATCGCCTGTGGTCGTATCTTTCAGACCGACGATACCGCCGATGTCGCCCGTATAAGCTTCCTGGACTTCTTCACGGTGGTTAGCGTGCATCCGGAGGATACGGCCAACGCGTTCTTTTTTACCTTTTGTCGAGTTGTAGACATAGGTACCGGCCTGCAAAGTACCGGAATAAACGCGGAAGAATGCCAGTTTGCCGACGAAGGGGTCAGCCATGATCTTGAATGCCAATGCGGAAAGCGGTGCTTTGTCATCAGCTTCACGAGTTTCTTCTTCGTCTGTGTCGGGGTTGGTGCCTTTGACCGGAGGAATATCCAACGGGCTCGGCATGTAGTCGACGACAGCGTCGAGAAGCATCTGGATCCCTTTGTTCTTATAAGCAGAACCGCAGAGGACCGGGAACAATTTGTTCGTGCAGACGCCTTTACGGATAGCTGCTTTCAATTCGTCGATGGTGATTTCTTCACCTTCGAGGTATTTCATCATGAGTTCTTCATCGGTATCGCAAACAGCTTCAACCATGATGTCATGATATTTTTTAGCTTCTTCTAATTCGTCTTCCGGGATGTCGACAACTTCGATTTCTTTACCGAGAGCATCGTCATAGACTTCTGCTTTCATGGTAATGAGGTCGATGATGCCGCGGAAGGTTGCTTCAGAACCGATCGGGAGCTGAATAGCAACGGCATTCGCCTGGAGACGATCTTTCATCATGTCGACAACGTTCAGGAAGTCAGCACCGGTCGTATCCATCTTGTTGACGAATGCGATACGGGGAACATGATAATGTTCAGCCTGACGCCATACCGTTTCCGACTGCGGTTCTACGCCGCCCTTTGCGGAGAAAACAGCAACAGAGCCGTCGAGTACGCGCAGCGAGCGTTCAACTTCAACGGTGAAGTCAACGTGCCCCGGAGTATCGATGATGTTGATGCGGTATCCTTTCCAGTGAGCTGTCGTAGCAGCCGACGTGATGGTGATACCACGTTCCTGTTCCTGAGCCATCCAGTCCATGGTAGCAGCGCCATCATGAACTTCGCCGATCTTGTGGACGCGGCCGGTGTAGAACAGGATACGTTCTGTTGTCGTGGTTTTACCAGCATCGATGTGAGCCATGATGCCAATATTTCTCGTTTTTTCCAAAGAAAATTCTCTTGGCACGGTTTTTTCCACTCCTCAAAAAATAATAAATATCGTAAATTACCAACGATAATGTGCGAAAGCTTTGTTAGCTTCAGCCATTTTATGAGTATCTTCCTTTTTCTTGATGGCAGCGCCTGTGTTGTTGAAGGCGTCCATCAATTCGCCAGCGAGCTTTTCTTTCATCGTGCGTTCGCCGCGTTTACGGGCATAGCCGACAGTCCAGCGGATACCGAGGGACAGACGACGGTCTGCACGTACTTCGACAGGAACCTGGTAGTTAGCACCACCGACGCGGCGGGCACGGACTTCCAGGACAGGCATAACGTTGTTAAGAGCCTGTTCGAATACTTCCAAAGGATCTTTATTCATTTTAGAACGGATGATGTCGAAAGCATCGTAAACGATGGTTTCAGCGACACCTTTTTTGCCGTCCAACATAACTTTGTTGATGAAGCGCGTTACCAATTTGGAATGGTACACCGGATCCGGCAGCACATCACGCTTCGGCACGGGGCCTTTTCTTGGCATGTCTAATTCCTCCTCTATGCTATGTAAGTCATCTTGTTCATCTTAAATGGCAAATCTTATTTGCCTTTCTTAGCGCCGTATTTAGAACGGGACTGCTGACGATCTGCTACGCCAGCTGTATCCAAGGCACCGCGGACGATGTGATAACGTACACCAGGAAGGTCTTTGACACGACCGCCTCTGATTAATACAACACTGTGTTCCTGTAAATTGTGACCAATGCCGGGAATATAAGCAGTTACTTCGATGGAGTTCGTCAAGCGAACACGGGCAACTTTACGCAGAGCCGAGTTAGGTTTTTTCGGGGTAGCTGTGTATACACGAGTGCAGACACCGCGTTTCTGCGGGCAGTTTTTCAAAGCCGGTGCTGTCGATTTTGTGACGGCAACCTGACGTCCTTTACGAACTAATTGGCTGATTGTTGGCATTTGGGCACCTCCTCTCCAAACAATTAGATTTATAATGTAATCATCAACGAGCAGAGCTCATGAGATGATGTTACCGAAAATTATTTTAACAAGCC
>CABMPA010000170.1 GCA_902388315.1 uncultured Megasphaera sp.
CGCGCCCTGTCCCTGCTGACCATCTGCCAGGGCGACATCCTCAGCATCCTGGTCAAGAACCGCTTCGACGGGACCGTAGCCCTCGATGAAGACGGCCTGCCGACGACAAAGGTCAAGGGCCATGGCATCGGCATGAAATCGCTGAGCCGCTTCCGCGACACCTATGACGCCAGCTTCCTCTGCACCTGTGAAGACGGCTGGTTCTCTACGTACATCCGCGTCCCCTGGGGCGAGAGCAGCCCGTCTTAGACGACGCCTGTACCGTCGAAGGCCGGGATGAAGGCGTCGCTGGCACTGCCTTTTTCCTGGACGAAGCCGTCTTCGATGCCGCTGTCGAAGAGGTACTGTTCGGCTTCATCGTACTCTTCGTCCGACAAGGGCCGGTCGATTTCGGGGTATTCCCCGGCCCGGCCGCAGGGTACATACTGGCGCATCAAACTGAATAAGACCTGGCCGTCATCGAAGTGGTCCCGTACCCAGTCGATGACGGCTTTCGTATTGTCTACGCAGCCCGGCAGGATGAGGTGGCGGATGACGACGCCCTTCTGCAGGATGCCGTCGTCATCCATTTCATAAGGGCCGACCTGGTCGTACATGCGCAGGATGGCCGCTGTGGCCACTTGAGGATAGTCTTCAGCCGCACTGTAGCGCTTGGCCAGCTTCGGGTCGAGATATTTCAAATCGGGCAGATAAATCTGCACTTTACCCTTGAAATCGTCAATCGTCTCCTGCGCTTCATAGCCGCCGCAGTTGTAGACGACCGGCACCGGCAGGGGATCGGCCAGGCTCGCCAAGATAGCCTGTTTATACGGCGTCGGCGTGACCAGGTTGATGTTATGTGCCCCCTGGGCGATGAGCCGGCCGTAAATCGCCCGCAGCTTATCCACGGTAACGGGCACGCCTGTCCCGCCCATGGAAATAGTCGCATTCTGGCAAAAACAGCAGCGCAGGTTGCAGCCCGTAAAAAAGACGGCGCCTGACCCGCGGCTGCCACTGATACAGGGTTCTTCCCACTGATGCAGGGCTGCCCGGGCCACGACGGGCTGAAGCGGGCTGTGGCAAAAACCGGGCATATGCTTTTCATCCCAAAAGGCCGCGCGGACGACGCCGCAGCGGCGGGGACAGTCATTACAAATAGTTTCCATAATCCATGACACCTCAATCAAAAATCTTTCCGGGATTCAGGATGTTCTTCGGGTCCCAGGCCTGTTTCACAGCCTTCATCAAAGCCAGTTCCACGGGATCCGTATACTTGGCGAACAGGGCCTTGCGGGCCTGGCCGATGCCGTGTTCCCCGGAAATGGCACCGCCCAGCGCATAAGCTGCCTGACAGGCCCTATCCTCAAAGGCCGTGACTTTCTGCTTTTCATCGCTTTCATCGACAAAGCCCCTGCGCAGGACATCGAGATGGATATTGCCGTCGCCGGCATGGCTGACGCCGCGGAAGACGACTCCCAGTTCCTGTCCCAAAGCCTGTAACTGCGTCATAAAGGGCAGGAGCTGATCCGGCGGGACGACGAAATCTTCCATGGCCGCGACGGGACAATCGGCAGCCGAAGCTTCCGTAAAGGCTTTGCGGGCCTTCCAGACCTTTTCAGCATCGGCCATGAAGACATCGACAGCCCCCAGGCGGCGGCAGACCTCATCGACAGTGACGCAGTCGTCATCGAGCGTTTCTTCCCGTGAACTGTCGAGCTGAATGATCATATAAGCGCCGCCTTCAGGACAGGGCTGTTTTTCTTTGAGCCAGGCCTGGACGACGGCAATGACGTCATAGTCCATGAATTCCAGGCACGTCGGCGTAATCCCCGCCTTCGGCAGGGCCGTGACTAAATCCAGGGCCTTTTCCGGAGAGGGAAAGACGGCCAGGACATGGGCCGTCGCCTTGGGCAGGGGTACGAGCTTCAAGGTCAGCTTGGTGATGATGCCCAAAGTCCCTTCGGAGCCGATGACGATTTTTTCCAGGGGATAGCCAGCCGTCATCTTGTGCAGGCGCTTGCCGAGATGGGCGATCTGCCCCGTCGGCGTGACGACTTCGACGGCGTAGATCTGGTCCCGCGTCGTCCCGTATTTAACGGCCCGGTTGCCGCCGGCATTGGTCGCGCCGTTACCGCCGATACAGCAGCAGTCGCCGCTGCAGGGGTCACCGGCATAGAGGAGCCCCCGCTTGCGGGCTTCTTCCTGAATCGCAGCCGTAATAACGCCGGCTTCGACGACCATATACATGGCCTCTTCATTGATTTCCAAAATGCGGTCCATGCGTTCTGTACTGACCATGATGCCGCCGCGGCTGTCGGCAACAGCACCGCCTTCCAGACCGGTCCCGGTCCCCCTGGGAATGATGGGGATGACAAAGTCATTAGCCAGGCGGACCACTGCCGCCAATTCTTCGGCTGACGCCGGCAAGACGACGACATCGGGCAGGCAATGCGGGCCTGTCCCCTCATCCTGACCGTAAGGAATGCGTTTATCCCGTTCAGTCCAGACATATTTCTCACCGGTTACTTTCCGCAAAGCGGCTACGATTTCCGGCGTTACCTGATTATACTCCATGACACACTTCTTTCTCAGGCATCCTGCCCGAAGATAAATTTCAAATAACATTCCTGGAACTGGCGGTATTTCCGCTTGGCCAGAGGAATCTTATGCCCCTGGATTTCGATATAATCGCTTTTGATGACGCGGATAGCCGACTGGTTGACGATGTAGCCTTTCCCAGGCGATACGAACTGGCCCGGTGCCATGGCTTCCAACGTATCCAAGAGGCTCGCCAGGGGCTGCCGCGTTTCCAGTACCGAGTGGTCTGCCGTGTAGACCTGCTGGATGTGGCCATTGCTTTCGACATAGAGGATGGCATTGATTTCTTCGACCTGGATACCGCCGCCGACGAGGCGGAAGATCATCTTGCCGCTGTGGCGCTGGCGGATGCTTTCCATGACGCGGTCCATGGCCTGGTCGAAGTCCTTTTGCGTAAAGGGCTTGACCAGGTAATGGGCTGCCCGGACAGCAAAGGCTTCGACGGCGAATTCCTCACTCGTCGACAAAAAGACGATTTCGGCCCGGCTCTTCTGCTTGCGCATCTCGGCGGCAATATCCGTCCCCAACAGGCCGGGCATACAGATATCCAGCAGGACGATGTCGAAGTTCCCTTTCTTCTCAAAAGCATCGACGAAGTCCATGGCATTATTACAGGTAAAGACTTCTATCGGCTCCTTTTTATCGTGGAAATACTGTTGGACGGCTTTTTCGATGAGGTCCAACTGTTCCTGTAAATCATCACAAATCGCAATTCGTACCATTATGACGCCTCCTTCCAATAAAACGAATATTTTACAAGTTTATTATATCATCAGATTTGCCTCAATCCGTCAAATCCGTCACAAAACAGCGTATTTTTGACGCGTATGGACGTCCGTGAAAAGACTTCTGCCATCATGCATGACACTTTTTTCTCTATAGTTTGTAGTACAGAGTGTGTAGTTTGTAGAAGCTGGTTTTAAATTTTTACCATTTACTGCAAACTAAAAACTACAAACCGAATACTCGAAAGGAGGCTGCCCATAAGGCAGCCTCCTTTCCCCCCACTATAGTACGATGCCCCGCAGGAGCGGCACGATCGTGAACTGATATAATTTCAAAAAGCCGAAGACGCAGATGCCAATGGATGCGCCGACGATGGCCCCGTTGATACGGATCCAGGCCAGGTCTTCGCCAACTTTGCTTTCCAGGAACTGATTGAAGCGCTTCTTGTCGAAACCCGACAGGACGTCGCGGACGGCGACGGCGATGAGCGAGTGTTCGTGTTCCAGAATGACATTGCAGGCCCGGCGAATCTGTTCATCGAGCCAATCCTTGATTTCCGGATAGGACCGGCAGTATTCCAGGTAGTGGAGGAACTGTTCTTCCAGCAAATCTTTCAGTTCTTCCTTGCCCTGGTCGCCTTGGGTGAAATAGTCTTTAGCCGAATTCTGTGTTGCCGTCAGCCACTGTTCGATGGGCAGGGAGTCGACGAACTGGTCCTGCCAGTTCTGGACACCAAAGGCCAGCTGGCCATTCATCGAGTAGAGGAAAAGTTCCAGTTTGCGGCACAACCATTCGCGCTGTTCCCCTTCAGCCTGTTCCCACTGGTCGAGCCAGTCGACGATGCCCAGCTTGATATCCTTGGCAATCTTATGGGTATCGACGATGCCCAGGACCTTAGTCAGGGTAATGCTGGACATGGACGAATGCTGCGATTCTTCACGCCACTGGAGGATGAGTTTTTCCAGGAGGCTGTCGAAGTCGTCGCTGTTGACCAGTTCCCGCACGAGGCCGA
>CABMPA010000171.1 GCA_902388315.1 uncultured Megasphaera sp.
CTGCAGCGGCTGGCTGGGACGATACAGGCGCCGTCTTGCCGGCCTGGTCTTTTTTCGTCTTCCCTGCCTTCTTGGCAGCCTTAGCGGCTTTGGCCTTGGCCCTGGCTACGGCATCCATGTGCTGGTCGACACTGGCGACGCCCGTCGTATAGGCTGCGCCTTCATTGTCGGCAGCACTCGCCAGGGAACCCATCGTCATGCCCAAAGCCAGGCAAACGGTCAAGGCCAGGGCGGATATCATTTTTTTCGTTTTCACGATACATACACTTCCCCATGTTGTTGTTTGATTTTCTGGCAGAGCCGGACCCACAGGGCCTGCGGGTCCGGATGGCCGTACGTCCCGAGCCGGATATGCGGCTTGGCCCGGCCGTGATAGTCACTGCCCAGGGTCGCCATCAGGCCATGCTCATCGGCGATGCGGCGGTAAAAGGCGCTCGTCCCTTCGTCGTGATAGCTGCAATAGGCTTCGAGGCCATCGAGTCCCGTGGCGATGAGCTTTTCCGTCAGCGGCCGGTTCTGCTTCATATTGGCACCGGGATGGGCCAGCACGGCGACGCCGCCGTGGTCGTGGATGATGGCGACGGCTTTGGCAAAATCCATGAAGGTCATGGGCACGAAAGCGGGGCCCCTTTGGCCGCAAATATCCCAGCCAAAGTTGACATACGGCGCATCGCTCCGTGCCCCGCCGGGCCGGTACGGCGCCAGGACAGGACAATCCGCATTGCGCGGATCTTCCAGGGCGACGCGGGCGATATGGACGGATGCGACGGCATCACCGCTGCAGAGCTTCCAGACAGCCGGCCGGTCGAGGACGATGCCCAGCGCTTCGACGGCGTCGAGGATTTTTTCCGAAATCGCCCGGCGCTGGCCGTACACGTCCTTTTCAATGGCCGCAAAAACGGGGTCCCCTGCGTGGATGCCATAGCCGAGAAGATGGAAATTCTTCCCTTCGTACTGACAGCTGATTTCGATGCCCGGCACCAGGTTCAAGCCCAGCCGGGCCGCTTCCCGCCGCGCTTCCGGGATAGCCCGGGCCGAATCGTGGTCGGTCACGGCGACGGTCGTCACGCCGGCATCGGCGCATTGGCGCATTAAGTCGGCCGGCTCAAACTGGCCATCCATGCTGTATTGGGTATGCATATGCAGATCAAGCCATGTTTCCATACATGCACTTCCTTTCTTTGAATATCGCCCCTATTATACTACGCTTCCCCCGCCCCTGCCAGTCAGGATAAAGCAAATCATTCGATTTACGAATTTTATCGTTTTGAAATACCTATAACTAAACTTTTAAGTTTTTATTTACATTTTCTAAAATCTTTTCTATAATAACTCCAACGGATACGTAAAAGTCATTACAACGCGTCCCGTAAATCACCTCACACAATAAAATAATCAATTCAAAGGAGAATCCATTATGACAGAAATGCAGCAGTATGTAGAAGACGTGCTGGCCATCATCCAGCGCCGTGACCCGGAACAAACGGAATTCCAGAACGCAGCCCGCGAAGTGCTGACATCCCTCGTGCCCATGCTGGAAAAGGAACCGAAATATAAACAGCACCATATCCTGGAACGCATCATCGAACCGGAACGCGTCATCATTTTCCGCGTCCCCTGGGAAGATGACAACGGCGTCTTCCACGTCAACCGCGGCTACCGTGTCCAGGCCAACAGCGCCATCGGGCCGTACAAAGGCGGCCTGCGCTTCCACAAGAGCGTCAACCTGAGCATCTTGAAATTCCTGGCTTTCGAACAGATCTTCAAGAACGCCCTGACCGGCCTTCCTATTGGCGGCGGCAAAGGCGGCTCGGACTTCGACCCGAAAGGCAAATCGGACCGGGAAGTCATGCATTTCTGCCAGAGCTTCATGACCGAACTGTGCCGTCACATCGGCCCTAACATCGACGTACCGGCTGGCGACATCGGCGTCGGCGCCCGTGAAATCGGCTTCCTCTATGGCCAGTACAAACGCATCCAGGATGCTTTCGATGCCGGCGTACTCACCGGGAAAGGCATCGATTACGGCGGAAGCTTTGCCCGTACAGAAGCTACTGGCTATGGTCTTCTCTATTTCGTCAAAGATATGCTGGACAATAAGAACATCGACATCAAGGACAAGACGGTCATCGTTTCCGGTTCGGGCAACGTTGCCATCTACGCCATCGAAAAAGCCCAGGCCATGGGCGCCAAGGTCGTCACCTGCTCCGACTCCAACGGCTATATCTATGATGCCAATGGCATCGACGTCGCAACCGTCAAGGACATCAAAGAAGTCCGCCGCGGCCGCATCAAAGAATACCTCGAAACCCATCCGGACGCAGAATACCATGAAAACAGCCGCGATATGTGGAAAATCCCGGCCTTCATCGCCCTCCCCTGCGCTACTCAGGGCGAAATCGACCTGGAATCGGCTAAAATCCTCGTCCAGAACGGCGTAAAAGCCATCGGCGAAGGCGCTAACATGCCGTCGACCCTCGACGCCATGGCTTACTTCCAGGAACACGGCGTCCTCTTTGCACCGGCTAAAGCAGCAAACGCCGGCGGCGTCGCCGTATCGGCCCTGGAAATGGCCCAGAACTCGGAACGCCTGTCCTGGTCCTTCGAAAAAGTCGACGATACCCTCAAAGACATCATGCGCAACATCTTTGAAGAATCCCGTGACAACGCTGCAAAATACGGCGTCCCCGACAACTACGTCGCCGGTGCCAACATCACGGCCTTCATGAAAGTCGCCGATGTCATGATCGAACAAGGCTTAGTCTAATAATAGCCTAACTGAATATAGCAGACCCAAAAAGGCGCTGTCACACGAAGACAGCGCCTTTTTGAAAAGCCATTTTCTACAAACCATACTGAAAAAGGAGCTTCGCATGACGACACAGGCCTTCATGCGACAGCCCCTTTTTCAGTATCTATGAGGTAAATTTTAGGTTGGAGCCTAGCGGATGGAGACATCTTCGCCGGCGAGGATGCGTTTCATCGTCCGGGCCGGGCACATCTTGCCACACATGGTGCAGGTACCTTCACATTCCGGTTTGCTCGATTCGTAGTAGCTGCGGGCTTTGACGGGGTCGATGGACAAGGAAATCATCTTGTCGAAGTCGACGTCGACGCGGGCTTTACTCATGGCGTCATCCCATTCCTGGGCGCCCGGGATGCCCTTGACCAGGTCGGCAGCGTGAGCCGCGATACGGGCGGCGATGATGCCTTCTTTGACGTCGTCGACGGTCGGCAGGCGCAGGTGTTCAGCCGGCGTGACGTAGCAAAGGAAGTCAGCCCCGCAGGAAGCGGCGATGGCACCGCCGATGGCGCTGGTAATATGGTCATAGCCCGGTGCGATGTCCGTGACCAAAGGTCCGAGGACGTAGAACGGAGCACCGTGGCACAAGCGTTTTTCAATTTTCATGTTAGCTGCGATTTCGTTGAGGACCATGTGGCCCGGGCCTTCGATCATGACCTGGACGTTGTGGGCCCAGGCGCGTTTGGTCAATTCGCCGAGCGTAATGAGTTCTTCGATCTGGGCAGCATCGGTAGCGTCATGGGTACAGCCCGGACGGCAGGCGTCGCCGAGGCTCAGGGTGACGTCGTATTTTTCACAGATATCGAGGAGACGGTCGTAGTATTCGTAGAACGGGTTTTCCTGGTTGTTCATTTCCATCCAGGCAAAGAGCAGCGAACCACCGCGGGAAACGACGTTGGTCAGACGCGGGTTGTCTTTGATGCGCTGGGCCGTCTTGCGGTTCATGCCGCAGTGGATGGTCATGAAGTCGACGCCATCTTCGGCGTGCTGTTCGACGACGGAGAAGAATTCATCGACCGTAATATCTTTCAGGTCTTTTTCCAGCATGCCGACAGCATCGTACATCGGGACCGTACCGATCATAGCCGTAGACATCTTGACCAGTTTGCGGCGGAAGTCGCGGGTCTTACCGAAGTTGGACAAGTCCATGATGGCTTCGGCTTTCATGTCGATGGCGTTCTGGACTTTCTGCAATTCTTCTTCATGATTGTTGTGTTCCGGAGAAACGCCGAGGTTGACGTTGATTTTCGTGCGGCAATCCTGGCCGACGGCTTCCGGCGACAAGCTGGTGTGGACTTTGTTGGCCGGAATGGCGACTTTACCGCTGGCGACGAGGGCCATGAGTTTTTCAACCGGCATGTGTTCCTTTTCAGCGACAATCTTCATCTGCGGCGTGACGATGCCTTTGCGGGCAGCGTCCATCTGTGTTGTGTAATCCATTACAAACATCCTTC
>CABMPA010000172.1 GCA_902388315.1 uncultured Megasphaera sp.
GCGAAACGAAATACGTTGTAACTGATTCCTGCATCGACTGCGGTGCTTGCGAATCTGCTTGTCCTACAGGCGCTATTTCCGCTGAATAATTGCTTCGGCAAAAGGTTGTCGCATAAGGCTTTGGCCATCATGCGGCAACCTTTTTTTGTTGAACTTTCCCAACATCTGTGATAGGATAAAAGCACTGTAAGATACATAATAGGAGGAATTTGTTTTGTATGTGTTAGGCATTGCCCTGGCCGTGACCGTTGTCGATCAGCTCACGAAGCTGGCTGTACAACAGAACATGGTCCTTCATGAATCCATTCCGGTCATTCCGGGATTTTTTCATATTACTTATATTTTGAATCGCGGTGCGGCTTTTGGAATCCTGGAGAATCAGCAGTGGCTCTTTTTAGTCATAGCCCTCATCTTATTCCTGCTGTATGGCCTGTTCCACAAGAATTTGCCAGCAAATCCCTGGGTTTATGGCGGGGCTGGCCTGCTTTTGGGCGGTGCCCTGGGAAATGCCTTGGATCGGACACTCCGCGGGGCCGTCACAGATTTCTTCGATTTTCGTATCTGGCCCGTATTCAATGTTGCCGACATCGGCATCGTCGTCGGTGTTGTTCTTTTGTTATGGTATAGTTGGACCCATATTTCAGATAAATGAGGATGAAGACATGGAAGAAAAGAATTTAGTTGTCACAGAACAGGAAAAGGGAAAACGGCTGGACGTCTATCTGACATCGGCCCTGGATATTTCGCGCAGTTATGCCCAGCAGCTCATTCAGCGCAAGGGAGTCACGGTCAATGGCAAGGAAGCCAAAGCTAACCGCCGTCTCGATGAAGGCGACCAGGTAAAGGCTGTCATCGAAGTACAGGAAGAATATAAGGTCGTTCCCCAGGATATACCCTTGGATATCGTTTATGAAGACAAGGATATCATCGTCGTCAATAAGGCCCGCGGCATGGTCGTCCATCCGGCAGCCGGTAATCCCGATGGGACCCTGGTCAATGCCCTGCTTTATCATTGTCAGGGTGAATTGTCCGGCATCAATGGTGTCATCCGGCCGGGTATCGTCCACCGTCTGGATAAGGATACGTCAGGTGTCATGGTCGCTGCCAAAACCGATGAAGCCCATAAAGGGCTGGCCGAACAGATCAAGGAACATTCGGCGCACCGGACGTATTGGGCCTTGGTCCACGGCAATATTTCGGAAGAACGGGGCGTCGTCGATGCCCCTATCGGCCGTCATCCCAAAGACCGGGTCAAGATGGCTGTCACCTTTAAAGGCGGCCGCGAAGCCGTGACTCATTTCAAGGTAGTGAAACGCTATGGTGACTACACCTGGGTAGAATGTAAACTGGAAACAGGCCGGACCCATCAGATCCGCGTCCACATGGCTTATATCCACCACCCGGTCGTCAACGACCCTTTATATGGGTATAAGAAGGATGATTTCCCCATCGAAGGCCAGGCTCTTCATTCACACAGCCTTGACCTGGTTCATCCGATCACGGGAAAGGCCATGCATTTTGAAGCGCCGGCACCGGCTGATTTCCTGGCCTGCCTGAAACGGGCGGAAGAGAAAGACTGACAGGTGGTGAGTCATATGTGGAAAGAAAAGACACTGCTCATGGATGAAAAGGCAATAGGCCGGGCTATCCGCCGCATTGCCCACGAAATCATTGAACACAATAAAGGCTTGGATAAGACGGTACTCGTCGGCATCCATACGCGCGGCGTTCCTCTGGCCCAGCGGCTGGGACGGGAGTTGGCGGCTATTGAAGGCCGGGATGTCCCTGTCTATGATCTCGATATTTCGGCTTATCGTGATGACGACCGCAAGAGCCCTATCGCCGTCAGTGATGCCGGGAAATTCGATGCCGATGGCAAGACGGTCATCTTAGTCGATGACGTCCTGTTTACGGGACGGACCGTCCGGTCAGCCCTGAATGCCATTATGGAACTGGGGCGGCCTCAGTTCATCGAACTGGCTGTCCTCGTCGACCGGGGGCATCGGGAACTGCCGATCCGTGCCGATTATGTCGGCAAAAATGTGCCGACGTCGCGGAAGGAAGATGTGTCGGTCCAATTAAAAGAGACTGATTCCTGTGACCGCGTCGTTTTGCGGGAACAAAATTGATTTTCCCCTTGTTTCTTGCTATACTTAAGTGAACATCGCACGAAGTTTTCGACCATCTTATCTGGTTATCCTGGCTTTAATGTTTGGGGTTTGATGTTTGACGTTTGAGGTGATGGGGGAAAATTAAAACCATCTACATCAGACATCAAACTTCCAACTTCAAACTTAAAAAGGGGCTGTCGCACGTGCGACAGTCCCTTTTGACTATATATGGAAAGAAGGGTTATCATGAAAAAAATTGTCAATGATGTCAGCAACGTCGAAGAGGAAATGATTCAGGGTTTGGTCAAGTCGGCACCGAAGAAGCTGCGCAAGCTCGATTATGGGACCATCGTCGTCCGGGCAGACAAAAAAGAAGGCAAAGTCGCCCTGGTCAGCGGCGGCGGCAGTGGCCATGAACCGGCTCATGCCGGCTACGTCGGCACGGGGATGCTCGACTGTGCCGTTGCCGGGACGGTCTTCACATCGCCGACACCGGACCAGGTCCTGGAAGGCATCAAGGCCGTAGCTACCGATAAAGGGGTCCTCTGCGTCGTCAAAAATTATACAGGCGATGTCATGAATTTTGAAATGGCCATCGAAATGGCTGCTGATGAAGATATCAAGGCCGATTATGTCGTCGTCAACGATGACGTAGCCGTCCGGGACAGCTTATATACGACGGGACGCCGTGGCGTAGCCGGTACGATTTTCGTCCATAAGATCGCCGGTGCCAAAGCCGAACAGGGCGCTGAACTGCCGGAAGTCAAGGCCGTCGCTGAAAAGGTTATTGCCAACGTCCGCTCCATGGGCATGGCTATCGAACCGTGTACCGTTCCGGCTGCAGGGAAACCGGGCTTTGAACTGGCAGACGATGAAATGGAAATCGGCATCGGCATCCATGGTGAACCGGGGACGCATCGGGAAAAAATGCGTCCGGCCAACGAAATCGCCAAGATGCTCGTAGATCAGATTTTAGCAGACCTCGATTATAAAGGCCATGAAGTCGTCGTCCTCATCAACGGCATGGGCGGGACGCCGCTCATGGAACTGTACATCGTCAACAACTTCGTACAGGATTATCTCAAGGAACAGGGGATCACCGTCTATGACACGATGGTCGGCAATTACATGACGTCCATCGAAATGGCGGGCTTCTCTATCACTCTCCTGCGTCTGGATGACGAAATGAAAGGGCTCTATGACGCACCGGCTGATACGCTGGCCTGGAAAAAATAAGAGGGGATGATTTCATTGGATACGAAACAGATGGCAGCCATCATCGAAGGGATGGCTAAGAAAATCGAAGCAGAAAAAGAATATTTGACCCAGCTCGATAACGAAATCGGCGACGGCGACCACGGCATTAACCTGGCCCGTGGCTTTGAAGCCGTCGAAAAGAAACTGCCCTCTCTGGCAGGCGGCGACATCGGCGCTCTGCTTAAAGGCGTCGGTATGCAGCTCGTGTCGACGGTCGGCGGCGCATCGGGTCCGCTCTATGGGACGGCTTTCATGAAAGCCGGCATGGCCTGCAAGGGCCTGACGGAGATGGATGGCCCGGCTTTTGTCAAAGCGATGGAAGCCGCTGTCGACGGCATCAAGATGCGTGGCAAAGCGACGGAAGGCGAAAAGACCATGCTCGATGCGCTGTGCCCGGCGTTGAAGGTCATGCAGGATGACGTAGCTGTCGGCAAATCATTGAAAGAAGCCTTGCAGGATGCAGCTAAAGCTGCAGAAAAAGGCGTAGAATATACCAAGACCATTATCGCGACCAAAGGGCGTGCCAGCTATTTGGGCGAACGCAGCCTGGGCCATCAGGATCCGGGTGCTACGTCGTCGCTCTATTTGCTGCAGGTCCTGGCTGAAATGGCCTGATCTTTAGGAGTGAAGGAAAAGATGGTAGGAATCGTATTGATTTCCCACAGCCAGAAGGCCGCTGAAGGGGCCGTTGAACTGGCCCGCATGATGGCGCCTGATGCGCCTATTGCCGCTGCCGGCGGACTCGAAGACGGCAGCCTGGGAACGAGTTTCGAGAAAATCACGGCGGCTGTCGAAGCCGTAGATCAAGGCGATGGCGTCGCCTGCATCATGGATATGGGCAGTGCCGTCATGACGGCAGAAATGGTCGCTGAAAGCCT
>CABMPA010000173.1 GCA_902388315.1 uncultured Megasphaera sp.
TTTGCGGACAGCAATGGCACCGTCATGATAGACGGCGATACCGGCCGAGTCATAACCGCGATATTCCAGCTTTGCCAGCCCATCCATCAAAAAATCTGCTGCTTCTCTGTCTCCGATGTAACCTACAATACCACACATAGTTATATCCTCCTGATATGAAAATGTTCCTTCTTATGACGAACTTGTCGACGACGTTACCATCGTGTTTTTCCGCCATATAACGGCTGAAGCTGCCGAGAGACATCCGCTGACTACTTCGATACTTCTCTACCTCGTCTGCCTGAATCCATCAGGCACTAGCGCTATCCATTATATCGTCAAGGATTTCCAGACGCCTGCAAAAAAAAAAGCAGGAACGGAGTTCCAGGAACTCCATTCCCACACTTTAATATATTTGCAAGGTTTTGTCAATACCTACTTGGACGGACCCATTTCGTGTTCGACGACGACGGCGATGTCATCGACGATGCGTTCGAGCTGGTCCAGGTCCGGACCTTCTGCCATGACACGGATGAGGGGTTCTGTACCCGACGGGCGGACAAGGATACGGCCTTCATCGCCCAATTCTTCCTCACCAGCCGAAATAGCCGCCATGATGAGGTTATTATCTTCCCAGCCGGATTTCGTCTGAACGCGAACGTTTTTCAAAATCTGCGGGTAGCGCGTCATGAGTCCGGCCAATTCTGACAAGGGTTTGTTCTGCTGTTTCATGATGCTGAGCAGCTGGACCGCCGTAAGCAGGCCATCTCCTGTCGTATTGTAATCGAGGAAAATGATATGGCCTGACTGTTCACCGCCGAGGGAATAGCCGTCTTTACGCATCTTTTCCAGGACATAGCGGTCGCCGACGGCCGTAATTTCCGTTTTGCAGCCCATTTCCTTCAGGGCTTTGTGGAAGCCGATATTGCTCATGACCGTGCCGACGACGGTATCCTGTTTGAGCCGGCCTTCCTCCTTCAGTTTCATGGCGCAGAGGAGCATGATCTGGTCGCCATCCATTTCCTGGCCTTTTTCGTCGACAGCCAGGCAGCGGTCAGCATCGCCGTCATTGGCAATGCCGATGTCAGCACCGTATTTGAGAACGGTTTCCTTTAAGCTTTCCAAATGAGTGGAGCCGCAGTTTTCATTGATGTTGATGCCATTCGGTTCATGATGGATGGCAATGACTTCCGCGCCAAGGCGCTTGAGGATTTCCGGTCCCAAAACGGAAGCTGAGCCATTGGCCCCGTCATGGACGACTTTCAGGCCTGACAAGTCGACATCGGTCGATTTGCAGATGAAATCGGCATATTCCTGCTGCAAGTCAGTCCATGCCGAAATCGTGCCGATAGCCGCACCAGTCGGACGGCTCTGGAGGGCAGCCCGTTCATCTTTGAGCATACATTCTTCGATTTTGTCTTCCGTTTCGTCTGGCAGTTTATAACCAAAACCGTCGAAGAATTTGATGCCATTGTATTCAAAAGGATTGTGCGAAGCCGAAATCATGACGCCGGCATCCATATGATGGGTCCGCGTCAGGTAAGCAATGGCCGGAGTCGGAATGACGCCTGCCATGTAGCAATCCCCACCGGCTGAAGCGATACCGGCGGCCAGGATATCTGCCAGCATGGTGCCGGAACGGCGGGTATCCCGGCCAATGAGAAAGGTCGGGTGTTCTTTGTTCTGCCCAAAAATGTAGGCAGCCGCTCTGCCCAAATGATATGCCAATTCCGGTGTCAACGAATCATTGGCAATACCTCGTACTCCATCAGTTCCAAACAATCTAGCCATTTACTTTACCTCCAAAGGTTGATATTTACGGATGATTTCAATCGCCGTTTCCAGGCCATCCAAAAAAGCGCTCATAATGCCACCGGCATAACCAGCCCCTTCCCCAATGGGATAGAGGCCGCCTGCTCCCAGCGCCATGCGGTCTTCACCGCGGACAATGCGTACAGGGGCACTGGTCCGGGTCTCAACGCCGGTCATGACCACGGCATCATCGTCAAAACCGTGAATCCGCCGCCCGAAATAAGGCAGGGCCTGCTCCAAGGTCGTCGTGACGAAACCGGGCAGGACTTCATGAAGGTCTGTCCAGGTCACACCGGGACGATAAGAATGGACCGGTCCTTCCTGCGGGGCATCAGGCCGTTTCAAGAAAGCGCCGACCGTCTGAGCTGGCGCATAGTAATTGCTGCCACCCGCCTTATAAGCCAGTTCTTCATACCGCCGCTGGAATTCGATGCCTGCCAGGGGACTGTCACCGCCCATGTCGTCAGCTGTGACATTGACGACGACAGCACTATTAGCAATACCGCTGTCGCGCCGGTACAGGCTCATGCCGTTAGTGACGACCCGTCCTTCTTCTGAAGCAGCCCCGACGACGACGCCACCGGGACACATACAGAAAGAATAGCACGACCGCCCTTCCGGGCTATGGTAGACCAGGGCATAGTCCGCCGGTTCCAGACCGAGGTCCGCCGCCGGGCAGCCATATTGGGCCCGGTCGATGACATCCTGGGAATGTTCGATACGCACGCCGACGGCAAAGGGCTTCTTTTCCAGGGTAATCCCCTGGTCGTGAAGCATGTAGTACGTATCGCGGGCGCTGTGACCGATCCCCATGACGACCAGCTCAGCCGGATATTCATCACGGTCATTGACGGTCACCGAAGTGATGCGGCCATCATCGTCACGATGAATCGCGGTGACGCAGCTGGAAAAATGGACTTCCCCGCCCTGTGCTTCGATGGTATGGCGCATATTCTTGACCACGCGGCGCAGGACATCGGTCCCGACATGGGGATTATAGGCATACAGGATGTCTTCCGGTGCGCCGGCATCGACGAAAGTCTGCAAGATACGCCGCAGCAGCGGATGATTGACGCGGGTCGTCAACTTCCCATCGGAAAAGGTCCCGGCCCCGCCTTCGCCAAACTGGACATTCGACGCAGCCTTGAAGGGGCCGCCGCGCCAGAAAGTTTCCACATCTTTCGTCCGGGTATCGACATCGCAGCCCCGTTCAAAGACGATAGGTGCATAACCGTGTTCGGCCAGGGCCAGGGCCGCTGCCAGACCGGATGGACCGGTTCCGATGACGATGGGCCGGTGCGCCATAGGCTGTGTACCGGGATAGATGTCCGGCGCTGGCGTCTCGGTCAGACGGCGGACATCTTTATTATCCCGGCAGCGCTTCCACACCCGGTCTTCCTCCGTAAAAGAAACATCGACAGTAAAGACGAAATAGATTCGCGGCTTCCGCCGGGCATCGATGGACCGGCGGACAATGGTAAGGCCGGAAATATCGCCGCGGCTGCATCGAAGCTTTTTAGCAACCAAAGCCTCCAAAGGCTTCTTCATGGGCACAGCTGTGCGGATATTCAATACTCTAAGCACAATGATCTCCCTTTCTACTCTTCTTTCTTGATATGCAGCGTGGCATCGACTTCATCAGGATCCATGACGATGCCTTCCATGGGCGGAATAAGAACTTTCCATGTCTTCTCTTCCGCCATATTCTGGATATCGATATCCGGTAAGTCGATAGAATCGATATTTTTCAGCGTATCGGCTTCCCCCTTGACGACGACAACCGTCGGCTGGACGGAAACGGTCTTCCACGCTGTCCCGCCCTGGACCGTCAAATTCAAGGGGACGGTCTTGGTAACCGCATTATGGGCTATGGTCACTTTGACATTGCTCTGCCAAGGCGTCATTTCCAAGCCTTCGACAGGCGTGCCATCGGCCTGATACAGATGAATCGGCGCCATGATTGCAAAGTCGCCATTACGCTGATTGACAGGAATATCGACGACAGCCTGATTGACCTGCTGAATAAGGCGGCGCGCCCCGCTGACGACGACTTTTTCCGGCACGATTTTCAAATCGCTGATAAAATCCTTGTCATCCAGCTTGCCGACAACATGCGGCATCAGTTTAAATTCTTTGACCGTATAGACATCGACCGTGATTTTCGTCGATGTCAGGCTCTGTTTCTTCAGCTCCGTCCCACTGGGGATTTCAACATGGACCGGCACTTCCACTTCCCCTTCCTGGACGTTGGACAAATCGATGTAGGCCTTGATATCCGACGGACCAACGTTGATGATGGTATTGCGCGGGCCCGACAAGCGGACATAGACCGTCTTGGGCACGTTGGTCGTAATATACTGGGAATCGAGGTTCTCGACCGTAATCGGCACGGTGTAACTGCCTTCACTAAGCGGATTCTGTTCGTTGATGATGACGAACCACAAG
>CABMPA010000174.1 GCA_902388315.1 uncultured Megasphaera sp.
TGTTTGATGTGGATGTTTTTAAATTTAAAGCCATCGCTTCAAACATCATACATCAAACCTCAAACATTAAAGAGAAAGGGGCCTCGCATGACGGCAGAAGCCTTCGTGCGACAGTCCCTTTTTTAGTGGCTCGTGGCTCGTGGCTCATAAGGCTCGCCACATGCGATCCCCTACCTGCGAACTGCGAACTGCGGCCTGCGAACTGCGGCCTGCGAACTGCGAACTGCGGTCTGCGGCCTGCGAACTGCGGCCTGCGGCCTGCGGGACGCCATTTAGGCGGCCCTACTCACATATGTATTTCGCCAGGCGGGCCGCCCGGTCTTCGATGCCGGTGTTCTGGAGGATGCTCCTGGGAGCATTGGCCGTTTCGATGAGGGCGAAGTACGGCGGCAGGATGAAGTTCTTGTTGCAGTTCATGGCGTCGAGTATCTGTTCGGCCACGATGTCGCCGCCGCTGTAGCCGGAAACGACCAGGGCGTAGACTTCTTTTCTGGCAAAAGCCGCTTCTTCTTTGCGGAACAGGGCTGTCAGCCGGTTAAAGAAAGCCATGATATTGGCGCTGACGGCATCGTTGTAGTTCGGACAGACGAGGACGATGACGTCGCCTTTTCGGACAGCCGGATAGACTTTTTCGACCATGACACCGCCGTAGAAGCAGTCCCCTTTCTCGCCGAAGTGGAGGCACGTCTCGTAACTGCAGCCCCGGCAATCGACGAGGGAGCCGTTGCGCAGGGAGATTTCCGTAACCTTTGCCCGTCCCTGTAAATGACGATAGACCATTTCCCACAAAAGGAGCGTATTCGATGTGCGGCGGCTGCTGGCGTGGATGACGACGACGTCTTTGACCTTCCCGGCCCCGGACGGCCGGACGAAGGCCAGCAGTTTATTGACCAGCCGGCCGGCACTGACGACATAGGCTTCTTCATTGGAAAGGCCCTGGATCTGGGCCTGGGTATTAAAATTATAGAGCGATCCCGTAGCCTCGACGAGGGGCTTGCCGGGAAAGATACAGCCGGCCTGATTGGCAAAGAAAATCAGCTCCCGGCCTATTTTTTTTGTAAAAAATTCCCCCTGCCCGTCGACGAGGACGGCACCGCGGCACCCGGCCAGGCAATGGCGATGGCGGACCAGGCAGGACACGAGGTGGACATAAGACAGGCTGACGCCGGCCCGGGGCAGGGCGACGGCAAAGAGGACGGCTGTCCCCTCTTTCTCCGCCTGCGTCCGGACGCACCAGCGCAAAAAAGCCTTCTCCCTTTCAATGACCTGATAGGACCGGCCCGTCAAGGCCCGGTCGAGGACGCGCCGGATGCGTTCCGTATGGCCGGCTTCATCCCAACCGACTTTCACGACTAACAGCATGAAACGGCCTCCTTCCTAGACAATGCGGCTCAGTGCCGTATAAGCCCGTTTCCAGCGTTCGTACAGGGCCGGGCAGGCGCAGACGTCTTCATAGGTCACGCAGCCGCCGGCAACGCGGTTCTTGACGCCGAAGAAAGCCCCCTTCGACGCATCGCCGAGGTAAACCGAGCCGTAATGCCACTGACCGCGCAGGGTCAGGATAATCGACAAAGCCGCCGACGACAGGGCCGGGGCGATATAAGGCTTATAGCCCAGGTCGCGGACGGCGACATTGGCATGGACGACGAGATCTGTCAATTCTTTCGACAGCGCGTCGTCATAGCCGTCGAGGCGGTCGGCGATGACCAGGTCTGCCCCATGAGGGCCAAAGGCCCGGCCTTCGGTCAGATAGTGGGCAAAACGTGGATTTTTCCTGGCATAATAGCAGGCCCGGGCATGCATGACGCCCAGCCCGTAGCCCTGAATCTGGGCCGGATGCAGGCCGGATTCCCTCAAAAAGGCATAACACAAGGGGTCGACCGGGTCCGATACGATACAGACCTGGCCGCCGAAACCGGCCTGGCGGGCCAGGGACGCATAATGGGCGATGAGACTGCGGTTGGCTTCGAGCTGGGCCATGCGTACATCGCCGCCGGCCCCGACAGGCGGCACGCCTTTGCTGGCACAGAAGATAAAAACATCGCAATCAAAGACGTCGGCTTCACCGACAATCGTCACGGACGGCAGGACCGGGTCCGGACAACCTTCCTGGCCGGCAAAAGGATAGCGTATCTGGTTCATTTCCATTTCCAGGCGGGCCAGGTTCTTCTCATTGATGTCACACATGCCGACAGAACGGATGACATCCTGTCCGGCCAGGAGCAGGCCGATGAGCATGGTCGTGCCCACATCCCCCAGGGCGACGATGTGGACGCGGGCCTTCCGGGCCAGTTGCGGCGCCCTGTCGAGGGGCATGACAGCCGCCCCGATTTCAGCGGGTAAATCATGAATCCATTTATTCAAGTTCTTCATCTCCTTCCCCCCAGCGCAGGCGGATGAGCCGTTCGATATCGTTTTCGATGAAGCGCGTCGGGTCCATGTTCTCATCGAACTTGACGCCGACGTCGATATCGGGGATGCGCGGGTAGGTAATGACTTCGCCGAGCCGCTTCAGGGTCAGGCGCTTTTCAAAAGTTTCCTGGTAGACGTCCTGCAGGGTTTCCATGATGGACGCAGCATTCTGCAGGCATGTCAGGGAATACAAGTAATCGGCATCGCTGTTGCCCTTGCCGATGAAAGCCGGCTTGACATAAGGCAGGACCAGGTTGATCGACGGGTTACGGCCATAGCCGCTGTAGTTATGGGCATTGTCCAGGCTGTCGCCGCCAATGAAGGGATAGCAGTCCCTTTCGTTGAGCCAGACTTCCAGGCTGGGCAGGAAATAGGCGCTCTCGGCACGGATGTCCTTTTCCTCCATCATGTCCATGGCCTGACCGGTCATGACGCCGACCAGGACTTCCTTGATTTCGACGCCGTTCTGTTCCAGGTACGGCGTCAGCATGCGCATGCGATGGCCCTTGTGCAGGAGGTCGTCGATGAGGATGACCGGCCGGTTGAAGGACTTAATCGTCTTGACCTGATTGTCGACAGACGAATAATGCTGACATTCGGCAATCGTAAAAGATTTGACGGTGCGGTCGAAATACTTGTCGATATGGAGGCCCTTAGTGACCGTATTGGGCACGAGGACGTCGCTCAGGGCCTTGCCAAAGGGGACGGACATATAGGGCCCGCGGCGCTTCTTCTTGTCTTCGACGATGGAGACGCCGTTGATTTCAGCGACCTTCTTGATGATTTTATTGTAAAAGGCACTCATATTGAAGGACAGTATGAGCTGGCCCGGATAAATATGGTTCATGACCGACAACAAGTTATTATGGGCCTCATAGATAGCCCGGCGGACACGGGGATTCTTGTTGAAGGGGTTCTTGATGGTCGTCTCGACGTCGCGGAAAATGACGATGGGCGACTTCATATTGACGGCATAAATCGGAGGTTCATCAGGCCGTGCAATGTTGACGAAGCCCTGGCGGCGCAAGGCGTCGATGACCGTCGGTTCATAACCAGCCGGGTCGACGGGATGGTAGACGGCGTAGGCGTAGTCGCGGGCAATGAGCTCTGTCAGGATTTCCGTAATGATAATCTGGCTGACGTTGTCAATGCCGGCCATATCATCGGCATAGAGGAAGCCGATGCAGGCAATGCCGCCATCGGCAGCGTCACGGATATGGGAAGCAATGGCCGAATCGTGGAACTCGCGCAGCAAATCACGGGAACCGACGCGGTGGACAGCGGCATAGGCTATCATCTTCCGTTCCTGGCTGGCGTCGTCGATGTACAAGGTCCAGACGTAATCCTTTTCGACGTAGCTGTCGACAGTTTCCGTATGGTAGCCCTTATCCCAGAGGGCGCTGCAAATAGGCCACAAACTTTCGGCACCACGAGGCTTGAATGAGCCGATGCCGATTTCCCGGGCTTCCAGAACGTGCTTGTACGCCGGTTCGCGCAGGTACAGGTTGTTGTCGTAAATGAAATTCTGGGCCACGGCGTCGATAAGATTGGAAATATCCCGGTTGAGGTCGATGTTCTCACGGATTTTCGTCGAGCTGATGTCTTCATAGAACTTGTCCAGCGTCAATCGGATGACCTTGCCCTGGATGCCGTAGGTCTTTTCCTGATGCCCCGGTTCGGGATTTTCCCGCGTCTCCCTGGCAAAGGCG
>CABMPA010000175.1 GCA_902388315.1 uncultured Megasphaera sp.
GGCCCTGGCTGCGTCTTCTTTGCCGTAAACTTTGCCGATGATATCGAGGTTGCGCCTGACATCGTCATAGGTCCTGGTCTGGAGGACCAGGACCGGGATGTGGCTTTCTTCCAGCTGGGCCGCCAATTTTTCATGATGGCCGGCGCTGGCAATGACTAAATCGGGCTGGCAGGCCAGGACCTTTTCCAGGCTCACGTTGTAGACCGGACCGACGTCGGGCACAGCCTGGTATTTTTCCGGCAGCGACGCATCTTCGGCCTTGACCGTGGCCCGGCCAACCAGGTCGCCGTCGACGGCTGCGGCAAAGTTGAGGAGCGACGTCGACAGGACGACGACGCGCTGCGGTTTCTGGGCCAATGTGACGGCCGTCCCCCGGTCGTCGGTCACGACGGCATAATTCCCGGACGAACGACTGCCCCGGGTCGCATCGTTCTGCGGCGCACAGCCGGTAACGGCGAGCATACAAAGTGCGAGGACAAGCAGACAAAATTTTTTCACTTAAAGGACCTCCTAAAACTTTTTCTTCACGCCGACCTGCCAGCTACGTCCGGCAGCCGGATAATTATGGTACAAATCATAGGCCTCGTCGTTGAGGTTATTGACTTTGGCATATATCGTCGTCGCCGCATCGGGAGAATAAGATGCGTTGACATTCCAGACGACATAGGACCGAGTGCGGTAATACGCAGCGTTTCGCCCGGTCCCAGCCGTCATATCGGCTCCGGCCTGCCATTTGCCGCTGTGGTAATGGAGGCCGGCATGATAGCCGTTCGGCTGGTTATAAGTCGTATCGAAAGCCAGGCCCTCCCCTTTATCCACCTTCGTGCGGATGTGGGAATAACCCGCTTCATAGTTCCATCGGTCGTTGACTTTCTGTTTCCACGTCAGTTCGAAGCCGCGCTTATCTTCTTCATCGAGGTTTTCCGCCTCGTGCGGCGTGACCGCACGGTTCCAGCGGATGACGTGCTGCAAGTCGCTGTGGAAGATACTGCCTTCCAGCTGGCTCTTGGGGCCTATTTGATACTGGAATCCCAAGGTCTGGGTGTACCCTTCTTCAGGCTGGAGATTTTCATTGCCCTGCGACGTGATTTTGCCATGGGATGTCGTCACATAGAACTGGTCGTTCAGGCGGGGCGGTGAAAAGACGCGGCCCCACGAGGCATAGACGTTGAAGGCGTCATTGGCCTGGTAGTTCATGGCCAGGCGCGGCGTCTGGTGCGTCCCAAAGGTACTGTTCCGGTCCCAGCGCAGGCCCGGCGTGACCGTAAGTTTGCCGAACGTCAGGGCGTTTTCGGCATAAACGGCCTGATTATGACGTTTTTTGTCGATATAATGGGCTTCATAGTTGGTCCCCATATCTTCTGTCCATTCGGCACCGGCCGTCAGGTGCTGGTGCGGGCCGAGCTGCCAGTTATCCTGCCATTCCAGGCCCTGGGTACGGGTGAAATAATGATTGGACCAATACGTCCGCTGGTAATCATTGAAGTACCGCAAGAATCCGGGCTGGGCGGTCTGTTTCTTAAAATTATACGTCAAACTGTAGTCGTTGACCAGTCTGTCGATGGGCTTATTCGCCGTCAAATACCAGCCGGCCGGATCCGCCTTATACGTCGAACCGTGTCCGTGGTAATTCTGGTGATAGGCTTTGAACGTCAGCGACGCATGGTCCGTCAAATCCTGATCCAGCCGCAGGGACAACGTTTTCTTGGCAATATCGCCGCGGGAATGGTCCGTATTGGCTCCCTGCGGAAATGCATAATAGCGGCGCTGTTCCCAATCACCGCTGACGAGCCAGCTCGTCGCGCCGGTCCGGCCGCTGTCTGTCAGGGTATAGCCGTGCATCCCCCAGGAACCCGTATACGCATCGAGAGACGCTCCGTTATGGTCCCCTTTCTTGGTGACAATATTGACGACGCCGCCGACGGCCCCGCTGCCATAGCGGACAGAACCGCTGCCCTTGGTGACTTCAATATGGTCGATGGCCCCGACGCCGGGCAGGCTGGTCAAATCGACGCTGCCCCGGCCATAGCCGGAACCCTGTGCATTAGCCAGGCTCTGGCCATCGACGAGGATCAGGACCCGGTCGTCGCCATTGAGTTTGACATAAGAAGAAATACCAGGCACCATTTCGTTGACGGTCACGCCGGTGACGCGCTGTAAGGCCTGCTGGACCGTCGTATCATGATGGTTTTCTATTTCTTGGGCAGTAATGATGGTCGTGTTGGATTGACGTGGGGTGATGGGTAGTTTTTCCCGGATGGCATCGAGGACGTCGGCGACGGCATCGGGTACATGCAGGTTCCCGGAAGGGGCTGCCGCTTCATCCCTTCCCGGCCCGGCTGCCCGGCCGCTGCCGCCTGCCGGTACCCCTGTCCCCGAAGCCGTCCCGGCCTGGGCTGAAGTCCGATGGGAAACAGTCCCGGTACCTGCCGGAGCCGACGAGGAAGGCTTACCAGCCTGCATCTGAACTGCATAGGTTATCCCATTGGCAGCCGTCTCCGTATCGGGCGGACTGGGCAATGAATCATCCCCCGCTGCCATCGGGCTGGTATCCGGTGCCGGGTCTTCCGCCAGCCCTTCCCCGGCTTCCCTATCCGCAGCACCGCCCTGGTCTGCATCGGTACCCGCGGCATCACGGCCGCCGGCGCCAGCCAAATCGTCGGCGTTATAGACCATGACATCCGTGACGCCATCCTGCCGCGTATACTGGTGGATCAGTGTAAAGAAACCGCCAGCGGCCAAAGCCAGGTACACGGTGGCATGGAGCGAGACGGAAAGGCCGGCAGCGACGCGGCCCCGCCGTTTTTCCCATTTTTTCTTCACGGCAGTCCCCCCTTGTCGGCAGCCAGCCCGATATGGGCGATACCGGCCTGTTTCAAGGCATCGAGGACGTCGGCGACCTGACCGTAGTCAATCCCCCGGTCGGCACAGAGGACGACGCTGAAGGTGTTGTCCTGGGCTTGATGGGTCCGGGCCGAAGCCAATAGTTCATCGGCCTGTATCAGCTGGCCATTGAGCCACAGTGAACCATCCTGCTTCAAGGTCACGACGTACTGGGCTGATGGCTGGGCCTGAGCGGCCGAAGCCTTGGGCAGCTGGACGCCCAGACTGTGCAGGTCGACCATGGACAACGACGTCATCATGAAAAAGACCAGCAGAAAAAACATGATGTCGATCATGGGGATGATCATAATCGACGGCCGTTCAAAATCGCGAAGATTGCGGAGGCGCATGGTCACATCCCCGCTTTCACAGGCATCGTTTCCAAGGCCGAAAAACACATTTCCATATCCGTAATGATGCGGTCCAACCGCTGGGTGAAATAAGAATGGACCGCCAGGGCCAGGATGGCGACGCACAAGCCGAAAGCCGTGGCAATGAGCGCTTCGCCGACGCCGCCGGTAATGGCTATGGCCTGTCCGGACTGGATATTGAGGATACTGAATGAACGGATCATGCCACTGATGGTCCCCAACAGCCCCAGGAGCGGTGCCATGGTGACGATGACGCTCAAATAATAGAGTCGGCGGCGCAGTTTCGCCACGAAAATGCCCGATTGCATTTCCACGAAGGCCTTGACGTCAGGACCTGCCTGATGCTGAAAGACATCCTGCAAGATGAGCGGCAGTCCGCCGTGGCTGTCTGCGGCCAGCGCCTGTGCCTGGTCATAGCGGCGCAGTTTCATCTGCGTATAGAATTGTTCGGCAAAGGCTTTCCCGGCATCCATGTTCCCATAGAAAATCGCCCGTTCGATGCCAATATAGCCGACAAAGAGAGAGCAGGCCAAGAGCAGGTACATGACCGGCCCGCCTGCCTGAAATAACTGAAAACCCTGTAAAATCGCTTCCAAAATACCCTCCTGTCCGGCCTGCTGACGTGTCGAATGAAGGTATGAACAAAAAGGAGCCGTCTTATAGCGACAGCTCCCTTACGTATCTTTTTTACAATCTCCTTCCCATCGCTCGCAGGTCTATCGGTGATTATCCGTCAGGCAGTTCTTCTGGCTTGGCTTCCTGGCCATGGCTGCGCCTTCCCATACTTCGTACAGTGACATCGTTGCAGCCTGGCTCCACCCTACAGCGGCGGG
>CABMPA010000176.1 GCA_902388315.1 uncultured Megasphaera sp.
TTTCTTCCTGGAAGGTCGTCTGGATGACGCCAGCGCGGGTGCCGCCGATGCCGCGGGCATAAGCCAAAGCGAGGTCGAAGCATTTGCCGGTAGCATCCTGTTCAACAGCGAATACGTCAGGGACGCCGCCGCCTTCTACGAATGTACGACGGACGAGATGGCCCGGGCCTTTCGGAGCGACCATGAAGACGTCGACATCAGCCGGCGGAACGATCTGTTTGAAATGAACGTTGAAGCCGTGTGCAAAAGCAAGGGCACTGCCGGATTTCAAGTTCGGAGCGATTTCTGTTGCATATACGTCGGCCTGTTTTTCGTCCGGAATGAGGACCATGGTGATGTCAGCATCTTTAACAGCTTCGGCAACCGTCTTGACTTCGAGGCCGGCTTCTTTGGCTTTTTCAACAGATTTGCTGCCTTCATACAAGCCGACGACGACATCGACGCCGCTATCTTTAAGGTTCAATGCATGAGCATGACCCTGGCTGCCATAACCGACGACAGCTACTTTTTTGCCTTTCATAACGTCCCAATTTACGTCCTGATCATAAAATACTTTTGCCATAATAACATCTCTCCTTGAGTATAAAATAATTTATTCTCGTTGGGATTTAGAGATTCGTCGCAAGAGGCCAACAAAAAAACTCCGCCCCTTCTGTAAGGGACGGAGTATAATTCCGCGATACCACCCTGATTCCCGGTGCATTACTGCAACCAGGCTCTCTACAACGTACCAACATACGCGTTTCCTATAACGTGGAAAAATCGTCAGTGCTTAATCTTGCTTCAGCACTTCTCTTCGGGGATGATTTTCACTCGCCATTCATTACCGGCTCACACCAGCCGCCGGTTCTCTGAGAATGTCCGGACGAACTACTCTTTCCCGTCATCAGATTTCACTATATGCTTTTGCGAGCCGTTATCGTTGCGGCCCGTTTGAAAAGCTTGAACACATTCTACAAAATGCTGTGCCATTTGTCAATGCTTTTCTGGAAATTTTCCGAAAAAAGTTTGGTTAAACGTTTATTTGCCTAATATTCTTAAGCCTTGCGATTGCCCAGATACCATTTCACAAACTGCTGGGCAATGCGGCCATTGCGCCCGGAATGTTCCATTTCCCAGCGGACGCCTTCGACGCGCAATTCTTCCGAATCCAGGGTAATACCGGCTTTCTTCAATTCATGGGCAATGATCTGCAAGTATTCGTCCTGCGTCGGCGCCGAATAATGAAGGATGAGGCCGAAACGGTCCGACAGGGAAATCGATTCATTCGTGCTGTCATCGCGATAGACTTCGTCCAGTTCGTCGTTGCGGTCGCGCCACGTTTCCTTCAAGAGGTGACGGCGGTTCGATGTGGCATAAATCAGCACATTTTTCGGTTGCGGCGTGACACCGCCGTCGATGGCCGACTTGAGATATTTATATTCTTTTTCATTTTCGTCAAAAGACAAATCGTCCAGGAAAAGGATGAACTTCTTGCTGCCGATGTCGCCGAGTTTTTCCATCAGCTGCTGCAGGTTATGGAGCTGGCCGCGCTGAACCTGGATGAGGCGCAGGCCCTGTTCGTGATAGCGGCAGACCAGGGCTTTGACCGCCGTCGACTTGCCCGTCCCGCGGGACCCCGTCAGGAGGACGTTGTTGGCAGCCCGATCAGCCAGAAAGGCCGTCGTATTGGCCAGGAGCTTTTCTTTTTGGGCCGCATAGCCGATGAGGTCATCCCAGGCGAGATGGGGGAAATTCTCGATGCCTATGAGGTCCCCGTGTTCACCGATGCGGAAGGCCATGAACTGCGCCAGTTTACCCCGGCCATATACTGCATAATGATGCAGCAAGGCCTTGGTCGCCTCTTCCGGCGTCGATGCCGCCATGAGAGCCGTTTCCAGGGTCTGGACATAGCCATAGACCTTGGGTACCGCCGGTTCATAGTTATCCAGGAAATCGACATCGAGGAAGTCCGAAGCGGCCTTTTGCAGATACGGCCAGAGCAAGGTCATATCTAACAGCAGGGCCTTGGTCATACCCGTACCGGCCTTTCCCGACCGTTCAATGGCTTCGGCAGCCACCGTATTGCCTTCCCCTAAGAGATAGAGGAAATACTGGCGCAGGATATTGCCGCTGAGGCCCAGTTGTTCCGCCCGTTCCAAGAGGACCGCGGCCGCTTCATGCTTGCCAAAGGGGTTATTCCCCTGCTCCTGAACGGCCAGCAGTGCCTGGATGACCGGATCCTGTAAAAAATTGCGGCATACGACGAGGCCGCGCAGACTTTTATGTTCCATAGAAAAACCTCCTATACCCCTATATACATTTGAGCCATTATACCGCCGTCAGGCCACGGCGGTCAAGGAGATTTCGTCATATTTATGCGGTAAAAGGTTTTACCAACTAATTTTCCGGGCGCAAAGCATCGGCCATCTGGCACATGCGGACGATGGGTTTGACATCATGGACGCGGACAATCGCGCAGCCAGCCAATACGCCGGCGACACAGGTCGTCCCCGTCCCTTCCATCCGTTCCGTAACCGGCAGGTCGAGAATCTTGCCGATAAAGCCTTTGCGGCTGGTCCCCAAAAGCATAGGATACGGCAGGGCTGTCAGGTCCCGCAAGTGCTTCATGACGTAGACATTCTGGTCAAAGGTCTTGCCAAAACCGATGCCCGGGTCGGTGATGATCTGTTCCTGGCTCATGCCGGCCTGGTCAGCAATGATGGCCGAGCGGATAAAGAAGCGCTTCATATCCTCGATGAGATCGCCGTATTCCGTACCGTCCTGGTTATGCATGACGACGACGGGGACGCCGTATTTGGCAGCTACAGCCGCCATCTGGCCTGGTTCCGGCGCATACTGGAGTCCCCAGATATCATTCATGATATGGGCACCGGTGCGCATGGCATAGTCTGCCGTTTCCGCCTTATATGTATCGACGGAGATAGGGACCGGGCAGGCTTCGACAAGGCGCGGCAAAATCGTTTCCAGCCGGGAAATCTCTTCAGCCGCCGAAATCGGCGTAAAACCCGGCCGCGACGATTCGGCCCCGATGTCGATGATATCGGCCCCATCGGCCACCATTTCTTCCATGTGCTTCAAGGCCACATCAACGTTATTCCACTTCCCGCCGTCTGAAAAAGAATCAGGCGTATAATTGAGGACGCCCATGACCAGTGTCCGTTCCCCGACAGTCAGGGACTTTCCATCTTTCCAATGATAATGACGAACTTCCACAATAATTCCTCCCAACAAAAAAAGAGATAACAAAGGCGCCCCAAAGGACGCACAGTCGTTATCTCTAAAAAATCAAGTCCGTAACCTGTACGTTACCCGTCCATTATAGCAAAAGAAGAATGTTCTCACAAGTAAACGTAAATTTATACTACTATACTAGTTGAATTTACTGTTTTCTACAATTCACACTAGTATACTAGTTAAAATTATAAAAACCAGCAAAGTATCCTGGTATAATAGTATAAATAGCTTTTTCAGAAAGGACGGGATACAGCACTATAATATTCGTAAATTTTTGCAACTCCCCCATGATTATTAAATATGTGAAAAATGGCAGTTTGTTGACGTAAAGTAACTTCATGATATACTAAAGATGGTTTTATCTTTATGGTTTCTATGCAAAGGGGGATTTTATTATAATGAAAAAAACGCCTGTTATCTTCACCGGTCACGGCAGTCCGATGCTGGCTATCGATGAAAACGACTTGACGCGCGAAATGCAGCGCGTCGGCGCAGACGTTCTAACCAGTGAGGACAGACCGAAAGCCATCCTGGCCATCTCGGCCCATTGGTATGTCCCAGGCACGTATATCCAGAGTGCTGAAAAACCGCGTCAAATCTACGACATGTACGGCTTCCCTGAAGAGCTCTATCAGCTCCAGTATCCGGCCAAGGGCTGTCCAGAACTGACCCAGGACGTCTGCCAGCTTTTGGGGAACGCTGTGTCTGTCGATGATTCATGGGGCATCGATCACGGAACATGGAGCGTTATGGTCCACATGTTTCCCGACGCGCCTATCCCGGTCGTCCAGCTTTCTGTAAACAGCACGTTTACACCGGACCAATGCTTTGAACTC
>CABMPA010000177.1 GCA_902388315.1 uncultured Megasphaera sp.
CTGGCTGGAACCAAAGAATTCTTTGATGGCAGCGACGACAGGACGGATGTTGATCAGGACCTGCGGCGTAATACTTTCAGCATCCTGGATGGTCATGCGTTCGCGGACGACGCGTTCCATACGGGTCAGGCCGATGCGGAACTGGTTCTGCAGGAGTTCGCCGACGCAGCGCAGACGGCGGTTGCCCAGATGGTCGATGTCGTCGACGGTTCCAAAGCCGTCCATGAGGTTGAGGAGATAACTGATGTGGGCGATGATGTCTTCGCGGGTAATGGTGCGGTGGTCATAGGGCAGATCACTGTTGTTGCAGATGATCTTGTAGACCGAGCCGTCCTGTTTTTCAACGAAGGCTTCGACGAAGCCGCCGCCGTCACCAGCAGGCGCACCGTCGGCGATTTCGCGGTGGAAGACGCCGCTTTCGCGGATTTTTTCGACTTCAGCAGATCCGATTTCCGTATGGGCATCGACGATGACTTCCCCTGTTTCGGGATTGACGATCGGTTCGTGCAGGGTCAGGCCAAAGAGGCGGCGTTCCCAGCCGAGCTTCTTGCCGGCTTTATAACGGCCGACACGGGCCATATCATAACGGCGCGGGTCGAAGAACAAGCCTTCAAAGAGATTACGGGCGCTTTCGACAGTCGGCGGTTCACCGGGGCGGAGTTTCTTATAGATTTCGACGAGAGCTTCATCCTGATTTTCTGTCGTATCTTTTTCAAACGTAGCCTTCAGGCGCTTATCGTCGAAGAAGAGTTCGAGGATATCGGCGTTGGACGACCAGCCCAGGGCACGGATGAGTACCGTAACAGGGATCTTGCGGTTGCGGTCGATACGGGCATAGACGATGTCATTGGCATCGGTTTCCAATTCAATCCAGGCCCCGCGGTTCGGGATAACCGTCGAATTGTACAGGCGGATGCCCATCGGGTCGATTTCGCGGCCATAGTAGACGCCAGGAGAACGGACGAGCTGGCTGACGATAACGCGTTCTGCCCCATTGATAATGAAGGTACCTGTATCGGTAATCAGTGGGAAATCACCCATGAATACTTCCTGGTCCTTGATTTCACCTGTTTCGTGGTTGACAAGACGGATCTGGACACGGAGCGGTGCGGCATATGTCGTATCGCGTTCCTTACATTCACGAATGTCATACTTCGGTTCCCCTAATTTAAAATCCTCGAAGGATAAAGACAGGTTACCCGATGCATCTTCGATGGGAGAAATGTCTTTGAAGATATCTTTCAGTCCCTTTTCCAGGAACCATTCGTAGGATTTATTCTGTAAATCCAACAAATGAGGCATTTTCAAGACCTCGTTAATCTTAGCATACGTGTATCGAGTCCTTTTCCCTACTTGTACAGGTTTGAACATGCTGATTCTTCACCCCTTATAAAAAGTAAATCATTATGATAGCGTTGTACAGCGCCGTGTAAAGCGACAAAAAAGCAAGGCTCTCAGACGATTTGAACCTTGCTTAATTTTTTGCTCACCGGAAGCGCTTCCTCCATGTATCTCATAATATCAATTGAACATTTTGCAATGAGTTATTATAGCATAGTGAAACACTTCTGTCAATATTTTATTTTAACAATTTTCTAAATTTTCGCTTACTGATGGACCCGGGCCAGGGTGTACTTCTTCTTCCCTTTGCGGACGATGACGAACTTGCCGTTGGAATTCTTGTGGGGTTTGACGATTTCGTCGAGAGATGTGACTTTGACGCCGTTGATAGTGACGGCACCGTGGGTGATGTCTTCACGGGCCTGGCGTTTCGATTTGTAAATCTGGGAATCGACGAGCCAGTTGACGACGTCTTTGTCTTCGTTGGAAACGTCGACAGTCGGCATCTTGCCAAAGGCCTGTTCCAATTCGCTTTCCGACAGGTCGGCAATGCTGCCGTGATACAGGGCTTCTGTGATGTTCTGAGCTTCCTTCAGAGCTTCCGGGCTGTGGACGAAGGTCGTGACTTCTTCAGCCAGGCGGCGCTGGGCCAACCGTTTTTCCGGTTCTTTTTCGACCGATTCGGCCAGGGCGTCGATTTCTTCTTTGCTGAGGAAGGTGAAGTATTTCAAATATTTGACGACGTCGGCATCGTCCTGGTTGAGCCAGAACTGATAGAATTCAAAGGGCGATGTCTTTTCCGGGTCGAGCCAGACAGCGCCGCCGGCGGTCTTGCCGAACTTGGTGCCGTCCGATTTGAGCATGAGCGGGATAGTCAGGCCATAGGCTTTGGCTTCGCTGCCGTGCATCTTGCGGATCGTATCGATACCGGCCGTGATATTCCCCCACTGGTCGGCGCCGCCGATCTGCAGCTGTACATCGTTGTGGGCAAAGAGGTGTTCAAAGTCGATGGACTGGAGAATCTGGTAGGAAAATTCCGTAAAGGAAATCCCGGCTTCCAGACGGCTGGCGACAACTTCTTTACTGAGCATGATGTTGACACTGAATAACTTGCCGTAATCGCGGAGGAAGTCGAGAAGGCTGATCTGGCTGAGCCAATCATAGTTATTGACGAAAGTGATGTTTTCCGAATCGCCAAAAAGATGCATGAACTGGGCCTTCAATTTTTCGGCATTGGCTTTGATTTTGTCCAGAGTCTGCAACTGCCGTTCTGTCTTGCGGCCGCTCGGATCGCCGATAGCGCCTGTACCGCCGCCGATGACGACATACGGATGATGACCGGCATTGGCAAAGCGTTTGAGCATCATGAACGGAATCAGGTGGCCGATATGCATGCTGTCGCCCGTCGGGTCGACACCACAATAGAGGGAAATGCTCTTTTCTTCCGTCAGCTTACGCAACCCTTCTTCATCTGTCATCTGATTGACGGCACCGCGCCAAGACAATTCATCAATGATATTCATCGAATTCGCTCCTTTTGTATAAAAAATGATAAGTTACTCTTCATTATAACGACATGAACGAGTTACGTCAATGTGCGCAAGAGCTTGTCGCACGACGCCAAGCTCTTTAAGTTGCTAGTGGCTAGCAGTTAGTTGTTAGCAGATGGATTTAAATTTAAAGGTCTTCGTGCATAAGTCTCCGCAGGTCACAGCGCATCGCCTATAGCGATGTCGTTCATCGTAGGTCGTAGGCGCCCTTTATAGGGCGCGCCGGTCGCAGGCCGCAGGCCGCTGTTCGCAAGACCATGCCACATTGACCCGTTGAGTATATATCCAACTGTTCGCGGCGGGCCGCCCGTTGGGCTGCCCCTACGATAGCCCCGGTGGGGCATTTTTTAAGTTTGTCGCCGCGCAGCGGCATCCGTAGGGGACGTCCTGGGAAGGCGGCCCGCTACGCGCTGAGGGTATCCCGAAGCGTCGTTGTCGGTTTGAGTCCGTCGCGGCGCCACCGCCGCATCTGAGTCCGAGAAACTAGTGGCTAATCCGGTTCACGATGAAGCCGCCGAGGATGGCTGCTGTGAGGGAGGCCGCGATGATGGCGGTCTTGGCCGTCATCAGTACCGGGCTGTCGGGAAAGGCCAGGCCGGCGATGAACAGAGACATGGTAAAGCCGATGCCGGCTAAGAGGCCGACGGCCCAGAAATGTTTCATCGTCAGGCCATCCGGCAGGGACGCTTTTTTTAGGGATACTAATACCAGGACGGCCAGGCCGATGCCGACGGGCTTGCCCAGGACGAGGCCGGCCAAGACACCCAGTCCCGGTGCCGAAACCAGGCCGGCCAAACCGCTCAAGTCGAGGCGGATGCCGGCATTGGCCAGGGCAAAGACGGGCATGATGACAAAAGCCGATACCGGCGTCAAGGCATGTTCTGCCCGCAACAGCAGCCCTTCCCTACCATTCTTTCCGGCCACTGCCGGCATAGCAAATCCCGTCAGGACGCCGGCCATGGTCGGATGGATACCGCCGTAGAAGAAGGCCAGCCAGATGAGGAGGCCGCCAGCGGCATAGAACCAGGCTGATTGCCAGTTCCTGCGGCAGGCCGCCAGCATCAACAGCCAGACGATGAGGCCGCCGGCCAGGGCCGGGAGATTGAGGGCACCGGCATAAAAGACGGCGATGACGACGATACCGCCGAGATCATCGACGATGGCC
>CABMPA010000178.1 GCA_902388315.1 uncultured Megasphaera sp.
GGAGTAATATTTCTTGACGATGGCGCCGATGACATCCAGGCCGCCGCTGTTGCCGTTGTATTTGTAGATGATGCCGAAGCCGATACCCGACAGGATGCCGCCGGTAATGGATGACAGCATGGCATCGTGCATGATGTTCCACGTCGACAGGAAGGACGTGACGTCGACCAGGACCGAGAGCATGATTGTGCCGACGATGCTTAGGACCGTATAGCTGCGGCCCATGAATTTATAGCAGGCAATCATGATCGGGATGTTGAGGATGAAGATACCGATGCCGACAGGGAGGCCTGTCAGGAAGTAGAACATGATAGCTACCCCGCTGAGGCCGCTGCTCAATAAATGAAAGGGAATGAAAAAGGCGTTCATTCCGATGGCGACGACCAGGCTGCCGACAAAGGACGCCAGGTAGGGGACTACTAATTCCCGAAATGTGGGTGAAGTCAGGGTTTTCATAATTTTTTTCCTCCAAAATGAATGAAGAATTGTAAAGTAAAGGAAAAAACGGTATAATCATTATAGTATAATGATGAAAGTGTGCATTCAGAGTGGATGCGGAAATGGCGCAACTCTCTGCTGTCGTCTCATTATAACATAGGAAAAATTTTAATCAATAAGACAATGCACATTTTATATACGGAGTGGAAGCATGACCAAAATAGTAGAAACAGGATACGGAAAAATTAATCTGGCCTTGGCAATAACAGGCCGTCGTTCCGATGGTTATCACGATATTGATACCGTCTTTCAATCTATCGGGCTTTGTGATACCGTGACCTTGCGGGAAGCCGATGAGTGGCAGCTCACTTGTTCGGTGCCGGGATTAGCCTGCGATGAAACGAATTTGGCTTACAAGGCATGGAAAGCTCTTTGTCCATATAAAAAGGACAATCACCTGGTAGCCATTCATATCGAAAAAAATATCCCCATTGCTGCCGGCCTGGCTGGCGGCAGTACCGATTGTGCCGCTGTCCTGCGCGGCCTCAACCGTCTTTGGCATCTGGAACTGTCCGAAAAAGAACTTTGCCGCATCGGTGCCGGTCTCGGGGCTGACGTGCCGTTTTGCATCTGTGGCGGTACGATGCGCGGGACGGGAATCGGCGAGAAATTGAAACGGCTGCCGTCTTTACCGGCCTGGCCTGTGGTCATCGTCCATCCCCATGTGGCCGTACAGACCCCCAAAGCCTATGCCCTGTTCGACAGACGGAGCCAGACAGCGCCCGTCGCTGTCGACGCCGTCGAGCAGGCTGTCCGGGCTAGTGATTTCCAGGGATTGATGGCTGCGATGGGAAATACCTTTGAGGAACTGGTCATTCCCGATGTGCCGCAAGTCGCTGATTGTCAGCGGCGCCTGACTTCGCTGGGGCTGCGGCCGCTCATGGCCGGCAGCGGACCGACGGTATTTGCCCTGATCCCTCCCGGACGGGAAGAAACCGTCCGCAGTGAGGCTGCGTCGTGGACCGATGTCGATGTGTATATGACAGAGATTGTGAAACGAGTGGAAGGTGAACGATAGACGATGAAAACCACGAAAAGACAACATACATTGGAACCTATTAAATTGGATGCTTATAAACCGTTGCGCGAGGTCGTCAGCGAAACGCTGCGCCAGGCTATCAAGGATGGCGTACTCAAGCCGGGGGAACGGCTCATGGAAATACAGCTGGCCGACGAACTCGGGGTCAGCCGGACTCCCATCCGCGAAGCCATCCGCAAATTGGAACTGGAAGGCTTCGTCGTCATGGTTCCCCGGCGCGGGACGTACGTCGCCGATATTTCCCTAAAGGATATCGCCCAGGTCTTCGAAATCCGCAGTGCCCTGGAAGAATTGGCAGCCGGCCTGGCCGCTGAACGGATTACGCCGGACGAATTGGAATACCTGGAACGGATCCTTGTCGAAATCAATGAGTACATCGACAACGATGAGTTCGACAAAATCGTCGATGCTGACGTCCGGTTCCACGATGTCCTCTATCATGCCAGCCGGAATCAGCGCCTCGTCGATATACTCAATAATCTGCGCGAACAGATGCTGCGTTTCCGTTCCATTTCCATGCACTATCCCGGCCGGCTGGCGGCAACGTGGGAAGAACATCGGCAGATGGTAGAGAATATTGCCGACCACAACAGTGCCATGGCCCGCAAAGTCGCCAAGAAACATATGGAAAATTCCGAACGGACCTTGCTGAAAGGTATCAGTAAAGATGAAGAATCGGCCCGCCGCGTTCATGAATTATTTCCCCACGAGGGTGAATAAAGAAAGGAAGCGACCATCGTATGGGACATTTTCTTTTGAATCATTTTCACCATGTCCACGATAAAGCGGAGCATATGGATGACTTTGAAAACTTTTTGTATATCCTGACCTACATCTTGTTCGTCTGTCTGTTTATCCGTTCCCTGGTCGCCTTGTACATGGGACGCTGGAATTTGTTCTAAACTATCATTTTATATTAAAGAGGGGTATTTTTATGATGAAAACTTTTTCACTTCCCTTTGGGAAGGGCACTCAGACCATTTCGCTCGATGAAACACACGTATTATATGATTTACACGGGAATCATGTCGAAGCTGTCCGCGATGAGCAGGCGGCTATCCGGGAAGCCCTGCGTCATCCGATTGGCAGCGCACCACTCAAAGACGTCGTCCAGGCCGGCGATACCGTGGCCATCGTCGTCAGTGACATTACCCGCCTGGTCCATACGGCACAGATGCTGCCAGTCATCGTCGATGAATTGAACCAGGCCGGCGTCCGGGACGAACAGATAACCGTCGTTACGGCCCAGGGGACGCACCGGGCCCATACGCCGGAAGAAGACGTCATCGTCTGCGGCGAAGACATGGTCAAACGCGTCAAGGTCGTCAGCCATGACTGCCGCGATGCGTCTCAGTTGACGAAAATCGGTACGACGACGCATGGCAATGATATCTATCTCAACTCGCACGTCGTCCAGGCCGACAAGGTTATCTTGACCGGCGCCGTATCCTTCCATCCCATGGCCGGTTTTGGCGGCGGCCGCAAAGCCGTCCTGCCCGGTGTTGCCAGCTATGAAACGATTATGCGCAACCACGCCATGGCCTTGACCGATACCTTTGGCGGCGGCTGCAATCCCAAATGCGAAACGAGCTTGTTGGAAGACAACCCCCTCCATGATGATATGAAACAGGCTGCAGCCCTGCTCAATCCCTGTTTTCTGGTCAACACCGTCTTTTCCGCCGACGGCGACCTCTATGAAGTCGTCGGCGGCCATTGGTACGACGCCTGGAAAAAGGGCTGTGACGATTTGCTGAATATCGCCAGCGTATCCATCCGGGAACTGGCCGACATTACCATCGCATCGGCCGGAGGCTATCCCAAGGACATGAACCTCTACCAGAGCATGAAGGCACCTATGAACGCCGTCTTCGCCACCCAGCCGGGCGGCACGATGATCCTGACCCTGGACTGCCCGGACATCAAAGAACCGGCTATTTTTACGGACTGGTTCTTCCGCAGCGACATGGAAGCCTTTGAAAAGGATTTGCGGGCAGACTTTTCCATTCCCGCCTTCGTCGCTTTCAAATCGCATTGCATTTTCCGTTCCATGAAGGCCGTCTACGTCGTCACGCGTCCGGAAAACTTCGACATCATCCGCCACAGCGGCCTCATCCCGGCAGCCACCCTGGAAGAAGCCTGGGAAAAGGCCCAGGCCGATTTGCCCGAGGACTACAAAGTCACCATCATGGGCCACGCTTCTGCTACCTTCCCGGTTCGGAAGTAGGGGCTTGTCCTGTTAAGGCGGCCCGCTTGTGGGAATCCCGTGTTCGTGATTTGTAGGGGCCGTCCTGTTAAGGCGGCCCGCTTGTGGGAATTCCGTGTTCATGGTTCGTAGCATATACCCAATTGCTCATACCCACGATTCACAGCGGGTCGCCTTTTAGGCGACCCCTACGGAAAAAGGCACTGTCTTAATGCGGCAGTCTCTTTTTTTATGCTCTACGGTTATACGTTTTACCGAATTCATTACTCTTATGCATGAAATAAAATGACTAAACTGTATATCTTTTTTT
>CABMPA010000179.1 GCA_902388315.1 uncultured Megasphaera sp.
CCGGTTCAATCCCCGTCAATAGCTCCACACATGGCGGCTTAGCTCAGTTGGCTAGAGCATGCGGTTCATACCCGCAGTGTCCAGAGTTCGAATCTCCGAGCCGCCACCACACTAATAACCTCGTATATACGAGGTTATTTCTATATGCAAAAATATTTTTTGTTTAAATTTTTCCTTTTTTTAAGCAAAGAATATGGATGTATGATAGAATACAAGTGGGTAGCTGTTTTTTTCCTAAAGGAGGAAATGATTACAATGGCAAAAGAACATTATGAAAGAACAAAACCGCATGTCAATATCGGTACAATTGGTCACGTCGACCATGGCAAAACGACATTGACAGCTGCTATTACGAAAGTATTAGCAAAGAAGGGCTTTGCCAAGTTCGAAGATTACTCCGATATTGACAAGGCTCCGGAAGAACGTGAACGTGGTATTACGATCAATACGGCGCACGTCGAATATGAAACGGAAAAACGCCACTACGCACATGTTGACTGCCCGGGGCATGCTGACTATGTCAAAAACATGATCACTGGTGCAGCTCAGATGGATGGTGCTATCCTCGTTGTATCCGCTGCTGACGGCCCGATGCCGCAGACTCGCGAACACATCCTCTTGGCCCGCCAGGTCGGCGTACCGGCTATCGTCGTATACCTCAACAAAGCGGACCAGGTCGACGATCCGGAACTCATCGAACTCGTTGAAATGGAAGTCCGTGACCTCCTGACCGAATATGATTATCCTGGTGATGAAGTTCCTATCATCGTAGGTTCTGCATTGAAAGCCCTCGAAGGCGATCCGGAAGCTGAAAAATCCATCCTCGATTTGATGGATGCTGTCGACAGCTATATCCCGACTCCGCAGCGTCCGACAGACCAGCCGTTCCTGATGCCTGTTGAAGACGTATTCACCATCACTGGCCGTGGTACCGTTGCTACAGGCCGTGTTGAACGTGGTACGATTAAAGTCGGCGACCCTGTCGAAATCGTCGGCCTCGCTGATAAACCGAAAGATACCGTCGTTACAGGCGTTGAAATGTTCCGTAAGATTTTGGACCTTGCAGAAGCAGGCGACAACATCGGCGCACTGCTCCGCGGCATTGACCGTAAAGATGTCGAACGCGGCCAGGTACTGGCTAAACCGGGCACCATTCATCCGCACACGAAATTCAAAGCTCAGGTCTATGTCCTGACTAAAGATGAAGGCGGCCGTCATACACCGTTCTTCAACGGCTATCGTCCGCAGTTCTACTTCCGTACAACCGACGTAACGGGCGTCATCCAGCTCCCGGAAGGCACAGAAATGTGCATGCCTGGCGATAACGTCAAAATGGATGTTGAACTCATCACTCCGATTGCTATTGAAGCCGGCCTGCGCTTCGCTATCCGTGAAGGTGGCCGTACCGTAGGTGCCGGTGTCGTATCCGAAATCGAAGGCTAAAAAATAGTTTAAAGCTTGTAGTGCCGGGTTTGTAGAAAGAGGTTAAAATTTTTAGCCAATAACTGCAAACTAAAAACTGCAAACTGGATACTTAAAAGAGGCTGTCGCATATGCGGCGGCCTCTTTTTTGCATATATTGATGCGCAAGGTCACAGGTCGTGAATTATTTATCGCCTGTCTGCGATTTCGTAGGGGTCGCCCAGAGGGCGACCCGCTTCGGCATATGAGGGAATGATGGTAACTGTAACGTAAGGCACTTGACGGGACCAAAAGGCCTTTGGGCGGCCCCTACTAGCCACTACCCCTAATCCCGGGTATAATATAAAACACACACAAGAGGAGGGTGCGAATATGAATATTGCTGAAAATACGGCCGATACAGCCCAGCAGGCGGCGAATGTCGTCCAAGCCGATGTCCGGAATCAGGTTACGCAGAGCGTTACCGCATTGGATCAGTTCAAAGAATTTTTGCTCAACCATGGTCCGGATGTCATTTATGCCATCGCCATTTTCATCGTTGGCCGTTACGTAGCCAGGGCTTTCAAGAATTTGGCTGTCCGCATGATGACTCATGCCAATTACGACCATACCGTCATTACCTTTGTCAGCCAGCTGATTTATTATGCCATTATGGCTCTGGTCCTGTTGTCGGCACTGAATAAGGCAGGGATTCCGACAAACTCTTTCCTGGCCGCTTTTGGTGCCTTCGGCCTGGCTGTCGGCCTGGCTTTACAGAACAATCTGTCGAATTTTGCTTCAGGCCTTTTGATCCTGATCTTCAAGCCCTTTAAAGCCGGCGATTGGATTGCTGTCGGCGGTGTAGAAGGCAGCGTCAAAGGAATACAGATGATGAATACGGCCATTACGACGAAAGACAATAAGACCATTTTCATCCCGAATTCCATCATCACGTCATCCCAGGTGACTAACAGCTCGTATCAGGAAGACCGGTATATTACTTTTTTCTTCGACATCGGCTATCAGAATGACCATCATAAAGCCATTGCCCTGTTGAAACAAGTATTCAAAGAGGACGAGCGGATTCTCAATGCCGATACCCTGGAAATCGGTATCCGCGAATTCGCAGAAAACTCCGTGCGTATCGCCGCCTTTCCCAGAGTCGCCAAAACGGATTACTATCCCGTCTATTATGATACTATGTCCAAAGTAAAGGACACCTTCGACGCCAACGGCATTGATATCCCTTATCCCCAGCGCGTCGTCTATGTACAGCGTGAAGAGAAATAAGTAAGAGGCCGCATTAATCAAAAAATTAATGCGGCCTCTTATAAATTGATAAAAATGATTACGGCATATAGCATAAAGCATAGAGAAGAAAGAGATTATGTGAAAAAAAGAATAAGGTCTTGAAATAAGAATGACTGCCAAAACCGTAAAATACCCTTGCGTTTTTCGTCTAACTAAGATAATGTCTATACTTTAATGGCATTGTTAAGCTGTTGATTTATTACCTTTCTCTATTATATAATAATACCATATTGTTCGGGAATTAATTATTTAATTATTAATAGTTTTTGAGCATATAGTAAGTTCAAAATTGAACAAAGAAAGGGAGAATTTGTATTATGGTATTTTTATTGGCACTGTCACCGATTCTGTGGCTCATCATCTCGCTGGGCTTCTTGAAGATGCAAAGCTTCAAGGCTTGTCCGATTGCACTCATCATTTCATTTGCCGTGGCCCTGGCCTGGTATCATATGCCTGGCATGGACGCCGCTACGGCTGCCCTGGAAGGCGTGGCCCTGGCATGCTGGCCTATCTTATTGGTCATCATCGCTGCTATCTTTACCTATAATCTGACCTTGTACACCAAGAGTATGGATATCGTCAAGCACATGCTGACGACGGTCAGCAAGGACCGCCGTGTCCTGGCTCTGCTCATCGGCTGGGGCTTTGGTGCTTTCATGGAAGGCATGGCCGGTTTTGGTACGGCTATCGCTATTCCGGCATCGATGCTGGTTGCCATGGGGTTTGATCCTATCAAGGCCATCCTGGTCTGCCTGGTCGCTAACTCCGTTCCTACGACATATGGTTCCATCGGTATCCCGGCCAGCACCTTGGCTAACTTGACGGGTATCGATCCGGTACAGCTGTCGACGTATATCAGCTTGCAGCTCTTGCCGCTCAACATTATTTGCCCGTTTGTCATCGTCGCCATCGTCGGTGGTTCGCTGAAGGCCCTCAAAGGCGTCTTCATGATTACTCTCCTTTCGGCACTGGGTCTGGCTGTGCCGGAACTCATCGTTTCGTCTTTCGTCGGCCCGGAATTGGCTGTTATGGGTGCGTCCATCGTCATCATGGCTCTTATCGTCCTTTATTCCCATTTCCGTCCTATTGACGATCCGGAATATGCCATGGACATCAATCCGGCTCACGTACCGCTCCGTGGCGGCTTGCTGGCTTGCCTGCCTTTCATCTTGATTTTCGTCTTCTTATTGTTGACATCGAAACTCGTTCCTTTCATCCATGCACCGCTCATGGCTATTAAATCGTCGGTCCTCATCTATACGGGTCAGGGCGGCGTACCTTATAC
>CABMPA010000180.1 GCA_902388315.1 uncultured Megasphaera sp.
GAGACCTGATGGAGAGAAGGTATACAGACAGATATCAAGAAGCCTTGATTCGGCGGGATAGGTGGGACGACCGGCAGTGCTTTTTTGTTGTTCGTTGTTAGTGGCTCGTGGCTCGTTTTTGCGGCCTTATGGCCGCATCGTAGGGGCCGACCTGGTAAGGCGGCCCGCTGTGATATTTGACCACAGCCTATTCAGAATGATGGTGAGCTTTTACGAGCCACGAACCACGGCTTTTTTGGTCCATGAGGTATGGTTTTGCGAACTGCGAACGGCGAACTGCGGCCTGCGGACGCCCAAAGGGCGTCCCCTACGGACTACTTCCTCCACGGGCAGAGTTTCCGTTCGGCTACGTCGAGGGCGATGTAGGTGATGATGCCGATGGCGGCCAGGGTCAGGATGGCGGCGTACATTTCTTCATAATTGCGGACTTCCATGCGGTTCATGATGAAGTATCCCAACCCGGAAAAGGCGGCGAATGTTTCGGTGATGAACAGCAGGGCCAGGGCGATGCCCAGGGATGTCCGCAGGGCCGTCAGGATGCCCGGCAGGCAGGCGGGCCAGATGAGGTGGCGGAAATCCTGCCATTTTGTCCCGCAGAGGGACCGCATGGTCATGACCTGTTCTTCCGGGATGGCCTTGGCGGCATCGCGGACCATGATGGCGATTTGGAAAAAGACGGTGATGGCGATGATGAATATTTTCGGGAAATCACCGAGGCCCAGGACGACGATGATGACCGGCAGGAAGACGACTTTCGGGATGGAATAGAAAATATAAAGGAACGGCGATAACAAGGCATCCCAGCGGCGGCTGCGGCCGGCGGCTATCCCCACAGGGACGGCCGTCACCAGGGCCAGGGCCAGGCCGCAGATCATGCGGTACAGACTGGACGCGATGTGCGGCCAGAGGACGCCTGTCGTCATCAGCGCATACCAGGTCTGGCAGACGCGGTACGGTGCCGGCAATAGAGGCTTATTCAAAACGATACTGGCAGCCTGCCATACGGCGCCGATGACGAAAAAGGCCAACAGGAGATGGGCCATATCGACGGGATTACTCGTTTTTCCGGACATCTTCGATGACACCTCCTGTCTTGGCGAAGACGACCGTCTTGTCGCCTAAAGAAGCTGCTTCTTCCGGGCTATGGGTGACGATGACCGTCGCTAGCGGGCTGTTTCCTATGTATTTCCGGAACAAGTCATAACATTGGTGGCGCATAGCCGGATCCAGGGCTGAGAAGGGCTCGTCCATGAGCAGTAATTTAGGCTGCATGGCCATGGCCCGTCCCAGGGCGGTCCGCTGTTTCTGGCCGCCTGACAGTTCCCCCGGATAGTGTTTGCGGACTGCCGCCAGGTCCAGCGATTCCAGGAGGGCTTCCAGCTGGTCCCCGTCCAGGGGGCTGCCGTGGATTTTTCCTGGCAAGAGGATATTTTCTTCGACGGTCTTCCAGGGAAAGAGCCCATAATCCTGGAAGACGATGGCCAGGTCAGGCCGGGGACCGGTCATTTTTTGGCCATTGAAGCGAACCTGCCCTTCCGTGGGGGCCTGCAGGCCGGCAATGACCCGCAGGAGGGAAGATTTTCCGCAGCCCGATGGCCCGACGACGGTCAGGTGCTGGCTTTTGCCCAGGCTGAAGCTGATGTGCTGCAGGACGCGCTGCGGCCCGCTGCCGCCCTGATAGACGAGGCCCACATCGTCTAATTGCAGCAGCGGTTCGGTCCCTGGGCAGTTACTGGACATGGGCGACCATTTCGTCATAGCTGCAGGCCTTGGGCAACAGGCCTTTTTGGACCATCCAGTTCATGATACGGCTGACTTCTTCTTTTGTCGGAAGGGCGTGGGCCGTATAAGACGGTGTCCGGTACGAACCGGCGACGGCTGCCGGGATGTTGGCTTTCTTCATAGCCATGTCGCGATAGGCGTCGGGCTGGCTGTCCAGTTTTTCGATGGCTTCATTATAGGCGTCGAGGAAATGGGCTGCGTCATCATGATGCTTTTCAATCATGTCCTGGGTCAGGATGACGACGGACTGAGAATAGTTCTTCTGGAGTTTCGTATCGTCGATGACGACGTGGGCTCCCTGCTGTACGGCGTAAGCTGCCAGCGGATCCGGCAGGATAGCGGCCTGGATATCCTTACCGGCCAGGACGGCTTCGGTGCGCAGGGCCAGGTTCGGCATCTGGACCGTGTGGACTTCGGCTGTCGGGATTCCCAGTTCTTGTTCATATTGATTCATTAAATAGTCCATCATGGTATTTTCCGAAATAGCGACAGACGCTCCGGCCAGCTGCTGCGGCGTCGTAATGCTGCTGTTCGGCGACGATACGACCAGGAACCGGCCTTCCTGGGGAACGGCACCGAGGGCCATGGCGACGACGCGGACGTCGGTACCGGCTTTTTTCATCAAGGCCGTGACGATCATGTCGGTCATCATGCCGTCCAGTTCACCGGCTTCCATGGCTTTTTGCTGGTCCGCAGCGGAGCTGAATTCAATGACCTGGACGTCGACGCCGTGTTTGGCAAAGAGTTTTTCTGTTTCTGCCGTATAGAGGGGCAGGCTGTCGTCGATACGCAGGACGCCGATTTTGTACGTCTTCTTGTCATTCGACCCGGACGGGCTGCTCTGGCAGGCTGTCAGTATGAGGGCCGAGCAGGCCAGTAAGGCTGCTAATACAAAGCGTAATACACGATTCATGGGAAAGACCTCTTTTCATCAAATAAAAATGCATAAAAGTAACACGAAATATGTTATATACTCTTTATTATAGGAGAGTCATGAGATAATTTCAACCGTTTTATGCTGAGATAGCAAATGGGCTTAACTTTGATTGTCTATAAGGCGTTATTCCTTTTGTATTTTGAATACATGACAGATATATGCAGGATGTTTATTGTCTTTCGATTTTGAATGTGGTATAAATGTATATGTACATAAGAAAGGGGAGTTGATTCATATGGTAAAAAGTGTTGCCGCACCGCAGGCAAAAGGGAAGAGTGCTGAAGATAAGATTTTTGGTGCCAACAACCGTGCCGTGGCTTTGGCTGAAAAACTGGGGGCAGATAAAGTTATCAACGGGACCGTCGGTTCCATGCTCGACGAAGATGGGAATCTCATCATGCTCGACGTCGTCCAGAAAGCTTATAAAGCCTTGACGCCGAGAGAAATCGTCGCTTATGCGCCGATCCAGGGCTATCCCGATTATTTGGAAGCCGCTATCGACCAGTGTTTCGGTGAATCCCGTCCCGAAGGCTACATCCGTGCCTGTGCTACGTCTGGCGGTTCCGGTGTCCTCCATCACGTCATTCACAACTATTCCGAATGGGGCGATGAAGTCCTGACCAGTGACTGGCATTGGGGGGCTTATGGCTCCATGTGCAACGACAATGGCCGCAAACTCCGTGAATTTGAACTGCTCACGCCGGATGGCCATTTCAACATGGAAAGTTTCAAAGCCAACGTTAGCGACATGGTTGCCAAACAGTACAACACGGTCATCATCATGAATTCGCCGGCCAATAACCCGACGGGCTACGGCCTCTCCGATTCGGAATGGGACGAAGTCCTGGCCTTCTTGAAAGATGTCGTCAAAGGCCAGGATAAGAACATCATCTTCGTATCCGACGTCGCTTATCTCGATTACAGCGGTGAAAAACATGAATGCCGCAAATTCTTCAAGAAATTCAGCAACATGCCGGACAACGTCCTCATCGTCGTTGCCTACACCTGCAGTAAAGGCTTCACCATGTATGGCCAGCGTATGGGCGCCATGATCTGTGTCACGCCGAACAAGGACATTGCCGATGAATTCGTCGCTATCAACCAGTATACCAGCCGTGCTACCTGGTCGAACTCCAACAGCGCTGCCATGAAAGTCATGGCCAACATCTGCAAGGACCCGGCCAAAGTCGCTGAACTCGATGCGGAACGGGCTAAATATTTCCACCTCATCCAGGAACGGGCTGA
>CABMPA010000181.1 GCA_902388315.1 uncultured Megasphaera sp.
CGTGGGGCGCCCGCTCCGGGATATGTATGATGTCCCGACCAGATTGCTGGAAGAACCTTCCAAATCCTAAACGGGTCGCCCACGTGCGCCCCTACAAACTTTGGTGAAAAAGGTCACTACATGATGACCATACCCATCATCAGTCAAAAATACGGTCGTACAGGTGGCTCCGTTCGAGGAATTCTTCGACTGTCGGGAAGCCTAATTGTTTCAACAGTTCGATGACATAGGGATTTTCCATGGGTGTCTTGTAGGCCGCTTGTTTGCCGTAGGCCTGGACGTTGACCTTGCCTTCTTCTTTCTTGATGATGGCCCGGGGACCGCCGACACAGCCGCCCAGACAGCCCATGCCTTCAAAGAAGTTGCCATCGCGGTTGCCGGCCAGGATGTCGTTGATCATGGCCTTGCAGGCCGGGACGCCATCAGCTTTGCGCGTCTTGATGTCGACGTTCCGTTCCGGATTCAGCTGATGAACTGTCTGCGTGACAGCTTCAGAGACGCCGCCGGCGTAAGCATAGCAGATACCTGCTTCCGAAGCATGAGGCAGGTTATCTTCCGGCAGGGATGCCAGGTCGATGTCCGTAACCGTCAGTAAATCGCGCAATTCCTGATAAGTCAGGACATAATCAATCGCGCCTTCCAGGTCCGGTTCTTTCCGTTCAGCTTTCTTGGCCAGGCAGGGACCGATAAAGACGGTCTTGGCCTTGGGATGGAGGGTCTTGACGGTACGGCCGCCGGCAATCATCGGCGAGACGGAACCGGGGACGTTGGGCAGCAGCTGGTGATAGAGCTTCTTAATCATGGCAATCCACATGGGGCAGCAGCAGCTGGTGAGCTGGAACTGGTCTTCGTTGTTGATATTCTTGTCGAATTCCAGGGCTTCTTTCAGGGTCAGGATATCGGCAAAGACGGCCACCTCCAGCATGCCCGTAAAGCCCAGGCGCTTGAAGGCTGTCCGCAGTTTCCCCATAGTCACATCGGGACCGAACTGGCCGGATACGGCCGGAGCGACCATGGCATAAATCGGTCCATCGTAATCATGCAGTTCCTGGACGACGGGGATAAGGTCCTTCCTCGTCTTCAGCGTATCGAGCTGGCAGGCATCGACACAGGCCTGACAGCCGACGCACTGGCTGTCGTCGATGGCGATGCCGTCGGGACCGGACGTAATGGCACCCCAATCGCAGGCTTCCTGGCAGTGATGCGGTTCATCGGGCGGACAGAGGCAGGGCTTGACCCGCCATATCAGGGGATGATCATCGGGATGAGCCAGACAGTCTATCAATTTCGGGTCACCATCGACACCGACCGGTTTACCATCTACGGCCCGTTCGAGCATCTGCTGATATAATTCATCTAATGTTTTCATGAGAAGCCTCCTTAATAATTACTTTCTGAAACGAATAGTTACAACCTTATTGTAGCAGATTTTTTGGTCTTACGACAGTTATATTATTATTTTATGTTTTAACGACAAAAAACTGCCGCATCAGCATTTTTTGCTCAATGCGACAGCCTCTTTTTTCAGTTAGCCGGCAAAGCCGCCTTTTACGCCTTCACGGGCATCTTTTTCCCAATCCTGGAAATGTTCTTTGGCAGCCTGGCCAATCTGTTCGTCGTTGTTGTAATCGCCGAGTTCGGTCTGTACTTCATCTGCCTGGGCTTCCGAAGCGCCGACAGCAGCTGCGAAATCACGACCGTATTGACGGCACGTATCCTGGGTTGCCTGGTCCGGATTCCACTGGCAGCGCAGGCCGTCGTTGACGACGTCGAAGCCGGCGCCTTGCAGGAGAGCCGTAATCTGTTTGACGGCATCACCGCTCCAGCCATAGCTGCCGAAGGCAGCGGCTTTCTTATTCTTGAATTTCAAGCCGCGGATCATTTCCATGATGCCGCCGATAGAGAAGAGGAAGCCGTAATTGATGGTCGGCGAACCGACGAGGATGGCCTTCGACTTAAAGACTTCCGTAACGATGTCGTTCTTGTCGTCGACAGCAGAGTTGAAGAGTTTCACAGTCAGCGTCGGATCCGCTTCGCGCAGGCCTTCGGCAATGCATTCTGCCATACGGCGGGTAGAATTCCACATGGTATCATAGATGATAGTAATCTGGTTTTCCTGATAGGCTTTGGCCCATTCCTGGTATTTAGCGACGATCTTCAAGGGATTCTTGCGCCAGATGACACCGTGGCTCGGGCAAATCATGTTGACCGGGACGCCCATCTGGAGGATTTCGTCGATTTTCCGCGTGACCATGGGGCTGTAGAGGTTGAGGATATTGGCATAATATTTCATGGCTTCCTGATAGAGTTCGGCCTGGTCGACGCAGTCGTTGTACATTCTTTCGCTGGCATAGTGCTGGCCGAAACCGTCATTGCTGAAGAGGATGTTTTCGCCAGTCATATAGGTGAACATCGTATCCGGCCAATGGAGCATGGCTGCTTCGATGAAGACGAGCTGGCTGCCGCCCAGGTCCAGGGTATCGCCGGTCTTGACGTTGACGAAGTTCCAGTCCTGGTGATAGAGGCCGCGCAGGATGGCTTCCCCTTTCTTGGTGCAGTAAATCGGCGTATCCGGGATTTCCCGCATCAAAGCCGGCAAAGCGCCGCTGTGGTCGTTTTCATTGTGGTTCATGACGATATAGTCGATGTCCTTGAGGTCGATTTCCTTTTTCAGATTAGCGACGAATTCGTCGTCAAAAGGCTTCCAGACCGTATCCATGAGGACTGTCTTTTCATCGCGGATCAAATAAGAATTATAAGACGAACCTTTTTCTGTCGAATATTCATGACCGTGGAATTCATTCAATTCCCAGTCGATTTTCCCTACCCAAGTCACTTTTTCTGTAATTTTTTTACCCATGATGATATGCTCCTTTTCTTTTATCTTCTATTTAAACAATTATTCCAGCGTGAGCAGCAAAGCCATTTTAAAGGGGCCGTCGGCCGTGATGGCATGGCGGCCGTTCTTGGCAAAGGCAAAGTTTTCGCCGGCCTTGATTTCATGGTCCTGGCCTTCATAACGGATGACGGCTTTGCCTTCCAGAGCAAAGATCAGCGCTTCTCCCGGTGCGGCGTGTTCCGAAAGACCCGTGCCAGCGCCGAAACTCATGACGACGAATTTGACCTTAGGCGACTGAATGAGGTCGCGATTGATGATTTTCCCGTCCTGGCAAGGTACGAGGCCGGCCAAGGAAAAGAGTTTTCCTGTATCGATATTCATAAGAAGTTCCTCCTTAACGGTAATTTCTACATAAACAGCCCCGTGAAGGCTCTTCATGCCGACAGGGATACCGGGCCGGGCAATATACCCCTGGCCTTCCGGAATTTCCCGTTCTCCTTCCGGACCATACAGGCACAATGTCCCATCGGTAACGTAAATGATTTTGACCTGGTCATACGTTTCAGGACTGATATCCGTCTGAGCAGCCAGAGAGAAATAAAGTACCTGGCAGTCATCCTGACGGACAACGTCTTTAGAAATCGTGCAGCCGGCAACAGGTGCATTGTCCTGGCTGATAGAAAAAATACAACCTTTTCGTTCCTTCATGGTATCCCTCCCTTTCATGGCCTTAGTATACCGTGATACTCCAGAATGAGCTGTTGCAATTCCAACACTTTTCCAAAAAATAGGATAAAAGAAAAGGCTTTACAAAACACAGGAATACTGGTAGAATAATTAAGTAAATGTTCATGCGGGTGTAATTCAGTGGTAGAATACGAGCTTCCCAAGCTTGGTACGAGGGTTCGATCCCCTTCATCCGCTCCAAAGTATAAAAAGGGGCTGTCGCACAAAGGCTTTTGCCATCATGCAAGGTTCCTTTTTCTTTATAGTTTGTAGTATGGAGTTTGTAGTTTGCAGAAGATGGCTTTAAATTTAAAACCATTCGCTAAAAACTACAAACTTAATATCGAGTAGGAGGGATTTCTGAGCAGAAATCCCGACCTCTCACACCACCGTGCGT
>CABMPA010000182.1 GCA_902388315.1 uncultured Megasphaera sp.
CACTCGCGGGTCGTCGTCAACGGCGATGCGACCCAGATCGACCTCGTCGACCGGCGTATGTCGGGCCTGACAGAGGCCGAAAAGATACTCAAAGACGTCCGCGGCGTCGGCATGGTCTATTTCAGTGATGACGATGTCGTCCGTCACGATATGGTAGGCCGCATCATCCGGGCTTATGAAACCTATTATAAACAAGACCATTGATTGGGGGAATATCCATGAATATCAACATCAATTACGAAGATCCGTCGTTCCAGCAGGATGAATATGAAAAAGTCATCGACCGCGTCTGCGAAGAAGCGGCTTTGGTCTACGGCCTGGGGCCGAATGCAGAAATCAGCATCCTCTTGTGCCACAACGATTATATCCATCAGCTGAATAAGCAGTACCGCGACATCGACCGGCCGACAGACGTCCTCTCCTTTGCCCTCAACGAAGGGGAAGAAGATGGCTATGACGGCCCCGATACGGCCCTCTTGGGGGACATCATCATTTCCCTGGAAAAAGTCCAGGAACAGGCCGATGAATATGGCCATTCCTTTGAACGGGAACTGGCATACCTGACCATCCACGGTATGCTGCACATCCTGGGCTATGACCACATGGAACCGGATGATAAGGCAGAAATGCGCAAAGAAGAAGAATTCATTTTACAGCGTCTGGGCTACGTCCGCGAAGGCGAAGAATTATAAGGGAGGAAATACTATATCTATGGAATCGTTTAAATCGGGGTTCGTCGCCGTCGTCGGCCGCCCGAATGTCGGCAAGTCGACGCTCATCAACCGCATCATCAAGCATAAAGTCTCGATTGTCTCGGATAAGGCCCAGACGACGCGCAACCGCATCCTCTGCATCCATACGGACGACGAATGTCAGATCGTCTTCCTCGACACACCGGGTATCCATAAGCCCAAGCACAAGTTGGGGGAATTCATGGATGAAGCGGCCTATCAGTCCCTGCGCGACATCGACGCCGTCTTATTCCTCATTTCCGGGAATGAAAAGAAAGGCCCTGGCGACCTCTTCGTCCTGGAAAAATTGAAAGACGTCGGCGTGCCGGTCTTCTTGATTATCAATAAAATCGATGTCATGAGCAAAGAAGAAATCCTGAAAAAGATCACGGAATATGCCGAACTCTATCCTTTCGCCCAGGTCATCCCCATTTCGGCCCTGAAAGGGGACAATGTCGATGCCGTCGTCGAGGAATTGCGCAACATCCTGCCGGAAGGGCCGAAGTATTTCCCTGACGACATGATTACGGACCAGCCGGAACGGCTCCTGGTTGCTGAAATCGTCCGGGAAAAGCTTTTCCGCTGCACCCGCGATGAAGTACCCCATGCCATCGCTGCCTATGTCGAAGAAATGACAAAGCGCGGCAAGAACAAGGTCTATATCCGGGTTACTGTCTACGTCGAACGGGATTCGCAGAAGCGCATCGTCATCGGCAAGAACGGCGCCGTCCTCAAGGAAGTCGGCAACCTGGCCCGCCAGGAAATCGAAAACCTCCTGGGGTCGTCGGTCTATCTCGACATCTGGGTCAAAGTCAAACGGGACTGGCGCAATAAGTCAGGTGCCCTCAGTGAATTAGGCTATAAGAACGAGTAGGGGGCAGCGCGATGGAAGTACAATCAATCGTCCAATGTCTGCTCGTCTTCCTCATCTGCCTGGCTGTCAGCGCTATCTGTGTCACTGGGAAATTCGCCTTTGCCCAGATGCGCCGGGAATACCTGGAAGAACTCGTCCGTGACGGCGATACGTCGCTGAAACCGCTCCTGTTTCTGTACGACAGGCCCATCGTCTTTTTAGGGACGGCCCAGCTCGGCATGGCCTTGTCCGGCCTCATCGCCGGGGCGTCCGGGTTTTGCGGCCTCTACGGCCTTTATGGGCTGCTGGCCCCTTATATCGGCCATACCTGGCTCATCTGGCTCATTGAAATCTGCGCCGGCATCGTCCTCTGCTTTATCCTCTGGGTCTTTGGCGAACTCATTCCCAAGTCCATCGGCCTCCAGTGCCCGGAAAAGAGCCTCAAGGCCCTGCGCCGTTTCATCCAGCCCTGGCGCCGCCTGCTCATGCCGTTCATCCTCTTTGGCAACTGGCTGGGCCGGGCCATCCTGGCCGGACGCGGCCTGGATGTGACCAATGAAATCGACATGGCTCATTCAGAAGATGAAATCCGTATGCTGGTTACGGCCAGCCACAAAGAAGGGAAAATCGACCAGGTTGAAAGTGAACTCATCGGCAATGTCTTCGATTTTGCCGACCGCCTGGCCAAGGAAATCATGGTGCCCCGCCAGGATATCGTCTGCCTCTATACCGAAGAGACTATGAACCAGCATATGCAGACCATCCGCCAGTCGCGGCATACGCGCTACCCCCTCTGTGAAGACGATAAGGACCACGTCCTGGGCCTGGTCCACATCAAGGACATCATGGATCTCTATATCCACAAGCGCAGCAACTTGAACCTCATCAAACGGCCGATCCTTATGGTGCCGGAAATCATGCCGGCATCGAAGCTCCTGCAGCTCATGCGGACGCGCCGGACCTATCTGGCCATGGTCGTCGATGAGTATGGCAGTACGGTTGGCCTCATCGGGCTGGAAGACATCCTGGAAGAACTGGTCGGTACGATCCAGAACGAACATACTCAGGAAAAAGAAGAAATCCAGCCCTTGCCGGATGGAGCCTATGAATTTGCCGGCACAGTCCTTCTCGACGATGTTGAAGAACTGCTGCACATCCCTGTCGAAGACGACGTCGATACCGATACCATCGGCGGCTATGTCTTCAATGCCCTGGGCTATACGCCGAAAGTCCACGATGAAGTCACTATCGGGGCCTACCGTTTTACGGTCCTGGAAATGCAGCGCTTCCGCATTGTCCGCCTGAAAGCAGAACCCCTTCCGGAAGGTGCTGGCGAAGGGGAAGACGGAGGGGAGGAAGCGGAAGAAGGGACAACGAATGAGGCGTAGCGGCTACTATGGCCGCAAGCCGTCGCGGTCCTATGAGGGCATCATCCTGACCGTCCGCAAGACCAGTGCCAAACAGCTCGTCGTCACCGTCCTGACCCGTCAGGCCGGCGTTATCCACGTCCTGGCCCGGCGCAGCACCCAGGGCAGGATGGGCTATGGCACACTGGCGCCCCTGGCGGAGATGACCTTTGACGTCTTTGAGAAAGACGGCGTCTACACGCTGACCGAATACGACTGCCGCAGCAATAAGCGCCTCCGGGAACTGACCTGGGACGGCTATGTCTATTCGCAGATTTTCATTGAAATGGTCCTCTTCATGGCCGGCGGCGGTGCCGATGAAACCCTGTATAACCTGGTCCGCCTCTATGGCCGGGCTGTCGAGCTCAAGGATATCCGCATCGTCACCCTCATCGCCGGCTGGCAGCTCGTCGCCCTGACGGGGTTCCTGCCGGACATCGACACGGCCCGTATCTTCTATCAAGGCCAGGGCTATTGTCAGCAGCCCGTCTATTACATCGACGATGAAACACCGGAAAACATGAAGGAACTGTCCCTGACACCATCCGTGCGACAGACCTGGAAGACCCTGGTCCACTATCCCTGGGGAACCAAGGAAACAGTGAACCTGCGCATGACGGACCTGAAATTCCTGGAAGCCCTGCTATACAACTACGTCAACCAGTGCAGCGAACGCCAGATGAAGACACCGGCGCTGCTCGTGGCTCGTGGCTAGTGGCTCGTGGTTCGTGACTAGTGGCTCGTGGCTCGTGGCTCGTAGGGGCGGCCCGCCTGGCTCTCCTGATAGGAGAGCTGTCAGCGAAGCTGACTGAGAGGTTGCTCTTTCAACATAGTTTGTAGTTTGTAGAAGCAGCTCCTAAATTTAAAACCATCCGCTAACCACTAACAACTAGCCACTAACAACTAAAAAGGGGTTGTCGCGCATACGACAGCCCCTTTTTGCTCCC
>CABMPA010000183.1 GCA_902388315.1 uncultured Megasphaera sp.
GCCGATGTTTTCTGCCTGGACGTGGATGCGGCGCGTATCGTAGTTGGCATCGGTCCGGTAGATGCGGTATTTATTTTCATCGACCTGGAGCTTCATGTAGACGACGTTGGTCGCCGTCGAATAGGCGACGTCGACAATCTTGCTGTCGACCGGGGCGTCTTCGATGGGCGTATCGAGTTCGCGGTCCGGATAAATCGGATTGTACTGGGCGATGTAGACGCCGTACTTGCCGGTCTTCCGGTCGCGGCCATAGGTGGCGAAGATAGCCAGGTTGCGGTCGGGCAGCCATTCGAAGAAGGATACCTTGCGGCCGTGGAGATTGATGCGCTGGGGATCGCTCTTCTTGCCCGATTCGTAAATGGTGACCCTGTCGTCGACGATGGTCGCCATGAAGCGCTTGTCATAGGAATAGAAGCTGCGGCCGTTCGGTTCCGTCCCTTCGCCCATGGCTTCCTGCTGGCTCGTGCCGCCGATCTGGAAATCCGACGTCGGCGCGAACAAGACCTGGTCCAGATAGAGATAAATAGCAGCCTGGACGGCGATGCCGGCCAGAAAGACTGCAATGAACTTTCGTATTTTCATAGCCTGCCTCCTACTTGACGACGAACGCCGTCGGAATCATGCGTTCACCTAAGAGGTCCGCCGGTTTGTTGACGACTTTGCCATTGTAATACAAGGTCGAGCTCGACCCGCCATCCAGGTTGGCTGCGATGACCGCGCCTTCTTCATACAGGATGTTCTGGATGTCGCGCAGTGTCGCCCCGACGGAATAGCCGGGCTGGCGGCCGTCGATGACCAGGAACAGGACGGTGCCGTCCTTGCGCTGGCCGATAGCCGTACGGGGCCCGACGCCCCAGCCGCCGTCGCCGTGGGTGATCATCTTTTCACCGTTGACGATGAGAGCCGGCCCGAAGGAAATGCCTTCGACAACGTCCTTTTCTTTCAGTTCTGCCTTGGAGTAGTTGCCGACGATGAGGTTGCCGTCCTTGGTGAAGCCGACGAATTCATTTTCTTCCTCGTCGGAGGCATCCTTGCCGAGGAGGTATTTGCCATCGTGGAGGATGAAACCGTACGGCTGACGGCCCGTGCCGGTCCCATTGGCATCATAGAAGCCGCCGGCATTGATAGCGGCTACGGCGCCGACCCGTTCGGCAATGCCGCTGGTCGTATCGCCTTTTTCATCCATGTTCTCCGCTGTCGCGACCTGTACGCGGTGCGGGTCCGGGATTTCCAGGAGGAATCCCTTGAAACGGCTGGAATCAATATTCTTCAAAGTAAGTGTCGAATCGGTACGGGCTTTGAACTTAAACAGTTCCTGTTTCGGCGTCGAGCTGATGCCGCCCAGGATCTGGTCGATTTCTTCCTGCGAAAAAAGCCAGGTGATGTACTGAGGATGACGGCTCTTCAGGATAGCCCCGACGACGGTGCGCTTCAGATTGTCAAAGGGTCCGAAGAGGACGACAAAAGGCGATGTCAAGGCGAAGAAAATGGCGACAAAGACAAAAAACTTACCGATTTCTTTTACGTGTTTCCTCATAAGTAACCTCGAAAATAATAAAGTTAGCGTTCTTCATACTGCGGTGTCGTGACGCGCTGCCTGAAGTTTTCTATATCGACGGCATTGCCGATCCAGATGCGCTTGACCGCATAGGGGTTGTCCCCGTACTTGGCCCAGCCCGGATCCATGGTGAAAGCCAGCTTGATGCCGGCTGCCTTCAGGACGTCACCGGCAGTCTTCGTATAGCCGCCATAGGGATAGCAGAAATATTCATTGGTGATGCCCAGCTGTTCCTTGAGTTCAGCCTGGCTCTTCTTGATTTCATCAGCAAAGGGTTGCCCGGTCATGTCCGTTGCCCGTTCATGATGATAACTATGGGACGCAATGGTCAGGCCGGCAGCCTGCATTTCCTTGACCTGCTGCCAGTTCAGGCGCGTTCCCTGGTCGGTATCATACGTCGGCACGAAGACCGTCCCGGCAAAGCCATATTCCTTCAAAACGGGCATGACGATGCGGTACGTATCGGGGTAGCCGTCATCAAAGGTGAGGACGACCGGCCGGACCGGTACGGGCTTGTTATGGACCATATAGTCATAGAGCTGGTCCAGGGTAAGGGGATGGAAGTCATTATCCTTCAAGAATTTCATCTGTTCCCGGAAGTGCGATTCCAACAGGACGGCGTCATTGTCCGGCACATCACCGATCATGTGGTACATCAGGACCGGAATGCCCTGCTTGGGCACGGCCATTTCTACCTGCGGCGTTGTTTTCTCAGCCTTAGCCGTATCATCGGCCTGATTCCCAGGCGCACAGCCGGCCAGCATGAAACAGCACAGGATGGCCAGACAGGCCAGTTTCCATATACGCAAATTGTACAGCCCCTCTCGTTAAGATTCTTCGCTGTCCCGCAGAGTCACAACGGGCAGCTCATCGTAATGGCCGGCCAGGAACAAACGGATATACCGTTCGGCATCATCGCGGACGGCTTTGTCGGCTTCCTGAGAATGGAAGCTGACATTGGGCGTGAGCAGGAATTCCGGCCGGGCAATCATCTTGAGCAGCATCGGACTCGGATGTTCCATGGACAGTACATCGAGGGCGGCACTGCGGATGTGGCCGTCGTCGACAGCATGATAAAGGGCCGCTTCATCCGCCAGGCCGCCGCGGCAGCAGTTGACGAACATGGCCCCTTCCTTCATTTCCTCGAACTGTTCGTCCTGGAAAATGTAGCGTGTCGTTTCGTTGAGCGGCATGTGAAGTGATACGACGTCGCTGGTCTGAAGAAGTTTGTCGAAGTCGACGGGACGGACACTGCGTTCCATCATGACCTTTTCGCTGACAAAGGGATCATAAGCCTGGATCTTGCATCCAAAAGCCTGGAGACGGGCGGCGACGGCGCGGCCGACATGGCCGAACCCGACGAGGCCGATGAGATTGCTGCTGACCCGGTGGATAGGCCAGGAAATGGACCCGTATTGCCAACGGCTGTTGGCGCGGATATCGTTCTGGTATTCCGGCAGCTGGCGGATGAGGGCCAGGATCATGGCACACGTATGGTCAGCGATATCGTCGACACAGTACGACGTATTGTTGATGACCATGACGCCCTTTTCCCGGGCAGCCGCCAAATCGACATTATCCGACCGCGTCGATAAGACGACGATCAATTTCAAATCATCCAATTCTTCCAGAAGGGTTGCCGTAATCGGTTCGGATTTACAGATGATGATATCTGCATCTTCGAGCCTGTCGGCCAATTCTTCTTCATCTCCGGGAGGACAATATTCAACGCGCGCTACATCGCGCAGTCTCTCTCCAAAATCATCTTCATCCTGACGTCCTGTCAAAACACTTATGTGATACATTATCACTGCCCCTTTTCTATAAACAAAGAAAACAAAGATTAGTCATAAAGATACACCTAATTATATACCATATAAAAGTCAATTAGCAAGTCCCTGCCCTATCCTTGACGGAGTTGCAAAAACTCTGCTATAATAGTTTCGTTATGGAAAGGTGTCCGAGTGGTTTAAGGAGCTAGTCTTGAAAACTAGTGATGCGGCAACGCACCGTGGGTTCGAATCCCACCCTTTCCGCCAATTTCCAAAAAGCCCTGTCGCGTAGGTGACAGGGCTTTTTGAGTGGTTAGCAGCTAGTGGCTAGGAATTAGCAAAGGCCCCCAATCGGGGCCTTTTTATGATTTACAATCTGTAGGGGCTTGCACGTGGCAAGCCCGATTCAGGATATGTGCGATTATCCAATTAGTTTTTTAGAGAACCGTTCAAATGTCCGGCAGGGCGCACTCTGGGCGCCCTCTACTATTTCTTATGGAAAAAGTGCGGCGAATCGCCCCATTGTCCCAGACCGATAGTATCGCCTACGGAGGCTACGCGGGCGCTGAGGCAG
>CABMPA010000184.1 GCA_902388315.1 uncultured Megasphaera sp.
TTATCCATCATGCAGGTCATCGGCGCCATGGCTATCCTCGGCCCTATCCAGGCGGCACTGGGGAATAATGACCTCCTGTATTTCAAGAGCGCCCTGGACTTTACGTCTTCCTTTATTTTTGGGACCCTCTATGGCTTAGGCGTCGTTCCCGTCGGCATCGTCCTCTTCATCTATCAGGGCTTTTTCTACCTGCTGGCGACTTTCATCATGCCGCTCATGACGCCCGATGTCATCCGGGAACTCAACGCCGTCGGCAGCGTCATGATCCTGGGCATTGCCCTCAACATGTTCCAGCTGACGAAAATGAAAGTAGCCGACTTCCTGCCGGCCCTGTTCATACCTATTATTTATTATCATTTAATCGCCTGATGATGGTATTACGATAATGTGCCACTCGTCATATATTCCAATCATTTACAGGATTCACGGCGGGACGCCTTAGACAGGCGTCCCCTACGGCATCGCATACAGGCGATGAAAAATAACGCGGCTATCTGCCGCCTGCGTAGGGGCCGTCCCGGCCAGGGCGGCCCGTGGTGATGTTCGACTACAGCCTATCCGTGTATCAAGCGGGACGCCTTAGACAGGCGTCCCCTACGAAATCGCATACAGGCGATGAAAAATAACGCGGCTATCTGCCGCCTGCGTAGGGGCCGTCCCGGCCAGGGCGGCCCGTGGTGATGTTCGACCACAGCCTATTCGTGTATCATGGCAGGCTCTTTACCATTTAGGAGGCGCTTTTATGCATTTGCAGGAGATCATTGATCAATTAAAAACGGACGAACGGAATGCGTCCTATACGGCTCGCAGTATCGGGCCTATTTTTCAGATCCACGAGGCAGCGAGAATCCTGATCATCGGCCAGGCTCCGGGCAAGAAGGTCGAAGAATCGGGCATTCCCTTCCATGACAAGTCCGGCGAGAAGCTGATGGCCTGGATGGGCATTGACAGCCAGACTTTCTATTCGCCGGCTATTTCCATCATGCCCATGGATTTTTATTATCCCGGCAAAGCGAAAACGGGTGACAAACCGCCGAGACGGTTCATCGCCCAGGAATATCATGGTGAAATTCTGCAACTCATGCCGGACCTGGCACTGACCATCCTCGTCGGCAAGTACGCCATCGACTATTATTTGAAGGGTCGGACGGGCCGCAACCTGACCGAGACCGTGCGGAATTACCAGGCCTATTTGCCGGATTATTTCCCCATCGTTCATCCCAGCCCGCTCAACTTCCGCTGGCAGGCCAGGAATCCCTGGTTCGAGGCTGATGTCGTGCCGGAATTGAAGAAAAAGGTTCATGAAATATTATAGAATTTTAAGATTAAACATTTAACTTAAATAATAAAACGTATAACCGACTTAAAATATTATTGACACATCGGGGGCGACACGGTATAATAAGCTTCAACAAATACAAAACAGTGTTGAATGGGAATAGTAATGTTAGGGAAACCATGACAGAGACCTGCTGGTGGCTGAGAGGCAGGATGGAATCCCGGCATGAAGTCGTCCAGGAGCTGCTGCCCGAACGCATGATGCTAGTAGACGCAGCCGGCAGGCAACCGTTACCTTGCCAGGCATTAGATGGGACGTCCCGGAGATGCTGGAAAAGTGGTCATTACGACAATGAGAGTGGTACCGCAGAGTGAAAGCTTTGTCTCTTTTTTAGAGGCAAAGCTTTTTTTGCTCCATCAAAACCGTTTACGTATTTGTATTTGTCAGGTCTTATTGAAGAAAGGATGTGCATGACTATGATGGATTTCATCGGTAAGTTGAGCGGTTTTGTTGGGAAGAATTTGACGTATATCGTCTTTCTCGTCGTTATTTGGGCCTATTTTATGCCCAGTGCCTTTTTGTGGGCTGTGCCTCATACGGTCCTTCTCTTAGGCGTCATCATGTTTGGCATGGGCATGACGCTTCATGCCCGGGATTTTAAATTAATCGTCCAGCGGCCGAAGGAAGTCCTCATCGGCTGCACAGCTCACTATACGATTATGCCCCTCTTGGCCTATGCCCTGGTCCTGGCTTTTGAAATGCCGCCGGAAATCGCTGTCGGCATGATTCTCCTCGGTTCCTGTCCCAGCGGGACGGCGTCGAATGTCATGGGCTTCCTAGCCAAGGCCGATGTGCCCCTGTCCGTTTCCATTACGACCTGTTCGACTTTGCTGGCGCCAATCATGATGCCTTTCATCGTCTGGGGCCTGGCCGGCCAGTGGGTTGAAGTTTCCTTTATAGCCATGGCCATGACGGTCATGAAAGTCATCCTGGTTCCCCTGGTCCTCGGCTTGTTGACGCACCGCCTGATGGGAGAAAAGCATATTGCCTCCCTGTCGAAGGTCCTGGTCCTCGTTTCGGCTTTCGGCGTCCTGGTCATCGTCGGCGGCGTCATTGCCATCAATGGAGCTAAAATCCTGGATATGGGTATCTTCATCATCCTCATGGTCCTTCTCCACAATCTCGGCGGCTTCCTCATCGGTTACTTCGTCACGGGCAAGCTGGGCTTAGGCAAGAAACAGCAGCACTCGGTTACGTTGGAAGTCGGTATGCAGAATGACGCCCTGGCCATCTCGCTGGTATCGGTCTTCTTTGCCCCGGCTGTCGCCATTCCGGCAGCTGTCGGCGCTGCTATCCATCAGGTAACGGGCTCTATCCTGGCCGGTATCTTTGCCCGCCACATGGATGCTCATGAAGCCAAAGAAAAAGCGAAGGCTCAGGCCGAAACGCTCATGGAAGCCGTACCGGGCAGTCATTGAGGTCATCGAGTAAAACTTGCAAGCCCCCATTTGTTTTGATACTATAAGTATAGACAAATGGGGGCTTTTTCATGAGATTTGTTATATATTTACGAAAACATGTACATAAAATATTTCATGGGCCATTTGGTGATATCCAGGCTATTTTGGCGGATCCGGAATTCAGGAAACGGAAAATACGGGATAATCTCTATGCCTGCAGTTTCATTTCCTGCCTCCTGTGCATCATCGCCCTGACCGGGGTCATCGGTACGTATGCGCCCAATGCAGCCGGAGCCGTCTTGCCGGCTATCAATGCAACGACAGTCTATGGAATCATTTTTAGCGTCAATGTCCTCTTTTTTGCCGGTTTCTACCGATGTCTGCACGGAGCGGTCCGCAATGGAAAGATATTAGAAAATCTGGTCTATATCTTTCTGTTCATCAATTCATCCCTGGCGCCTGACTTTTTTCAGCACCCAGGACGGGAGCAGTTTCTTCTTTGAATACCTGCTCATGCTCATCCTGGTCTATTTGCTGCCCATTTACGATAACCTCAAGGTTTTGTTTCCCATCGTCGCCGTCAATCTGGTCACGACCTTTGCCGTCATCGCCATGACAGGTCATCAGATTGCCTGGCAGGACCAATACGATATCGTCCTCTTTTATCTGGTTTGTCTGGTCATCATCTTTTCGCGGCGCCATCTGGCCCTGGCTTTTGCCCAGATACGCATGCACCTCCGGTCCAGCAATGAAGAGTTTTACCAGCGGAGCCGGACCGATGAGCTGACCGGGCTGCTGAACCGCGAAGCCCTGCGGGAAGATTTTGAACAGTATTTAGGACAGACGATTTGTGTCATGATTTGCGACATCGACCGGTTTAAATTTTTCAATGATACCTATGGCCATGTACTCGGCGATGATATCCTGTCCGGCATCAGCCGGCTTTTGCGCCATATCTTCCCGGATGATTGTGTCTACCGCTATGGAGGCGATGAATTCCTGATTTTGTCATTTCGGAATCAACCTTCGTTCCAGGACGATGTAGAGCGGTTCCAGCGGCACTTGAAGGACTTGCCCTTTGACGATTTGACCCGCCAGCCGACGATGAGCGGCGGCTATACGTGGGGCCTCTGCCGGGGTGGCGTCGACCTGC
>CABMPA010000185.1 GCA_902388315.1 uncultured Megasphaera sp.
TACAAATTTAATTTCCGGGTGCTGTTCGAGTAAAGCCAGCACACCTTCTTTACCATATTGACCTGCAGGGATTACATATACTAAATCATCTTTAGCCATCATGACTCCTCCTTTGGGTGAAAAAAAAGACTCCGCCCCTATGGTTAAGGTTCGAAGTCTTCTTTGACTCTTGTTTCATGACTTATTTTATTTTCAAATCATGCTAAAATAATACAATCAATCAGTCTATTTGTCAATAGATTTTTTAGAAAAATCTAACAAAACTAATCTTTTTGTAAAATTTCTCGAACAATCTGTGAAACAAGCTTGCCGTCAGCCTTGCCTTTGACTTTCGGCATGACGAGCTTCATGACGTCGCCCATCTTGAGTCCGCTCTGACCGGCAACGGCATCGTTGACGATCTGGCGGATTTCATCGGCTGTGAGCTGTTTGGGCATGTACTTTTCCAGTACGGCCATTTCGGCCTTCGTTTCTTCGACGAGGTCGCTGCGGCCTGCCTTTTCAAACTCAGCCAACGATTCCTTGCGCTGTTTCATTTCTTTGGCAATGACGGCGCCGACGCCAGCGTCATCGAGTTCGCATTTGCCGTCGATTTCCGTATTGCGGATAGCCGAACGGACCATGCGGATGACGGACAAAGCCGTTTTACCGGCTTCTTTGGCTTTCATAGCCGCTTTCATGTCCTGAAGCAGTTCTTCTTTAAGAGACATGCTATCACCCTTCTTACATTTGACGATTATGCTCTGTACTTCCGTTTCCGTGCTGCTTCGGATTTTTTCTTTCTCCGTACACTCGGTTTTTCGTAGTGTTCACGTTTCCGTACTTCGGAAAGAACACCTGCCTTTTGGCAAGAACGTTTGAAGCGGCGAAGTGCGCTGTCTAACGTTTCGTTTTTACCAACTCTGATTTCTGCCATTCTATTATCCCTCCCTCCAAGGTATGATAGGGAGTGCTTTTACTGCACACAATGAAATTATACTCAGATTGACGTCATTTGTCAACAATTTCTGAGGTTCAGCGTATAAATTTACTGAATACATAATTGCCATATCCTAGCCCTTCTTCACTGAGGCAGCAGCCCTGGGGCGTGCGCTCCAGGAGGCCCTGGCGGACGAGCTGAGCGATGACGGGACCGAAGTCGGCTTCGATGGATCTGCCGAAGCGTCTGGCATAATCACCGTAGTCGATGCCGGCCCGGCGGCGCAGGGCCAGGAAGCAGTAATCTTCGGCGGCCCGTTTGGCGTCGATGGCGACGGACTCGGCGACGACGCTCCCCTTCCCGGCCTTGCGGATATAGGCCGGGATGTTGGCCATATTGGCCCAGCGCGTCGTGCCGTCAAAGGAATGGGCCGATACGCCGAAGCCGAGATAAGGATCATAGGTCCAGTATTTGCTGTTATGGCGCGACTCGAAAGGCCCTTTGGCGTAGCTCGATATCTCGTAGTGGTGGAAACCGGCGCCGTGCATGGCATCGTGGACGGCTTCCCCCATGGCTTCGACCGTCCCGTCAGGCGGCAGCTGCCACGTTCCCTTATCCAGGCCGGCCTTGAGCTGTGTCCCCTCTTCGACGATGAGGCTGTAAATGGACGCGTGGACGACGGGCAGCTGAGAAAGGCGCTCCACGTCGCAGCGGACGTCGGCCAGACTTTGGCCGGGCAGGCCGTACATCAGGTCCAGGGACAGGTTGTGGATGCCGGCTTCGTAAGCCGCCTCGATGGCCGCTTCGCCCTGGGCCGCCGTGTGGACCCGGCCCAGAAAGGCCAGCATTTCGTCGGAAAAGGACTGGACGCCCAGGCTCAGGCGGTTGACACCGCAGGCGGCCAGGGCCGCGGCCTTTTCGTAATCGAGGCTGTCCGGATTGGCTTCCATCGTGATTTCCGCATCACCGGCCAGGCGGAAAGTCTGCCGCAGTGTCTTCAAGATACGGCCTATGTCGCTGGCTGCCAGTATCGACGGCGTGCCGCCGCCGAGGTAAATCGTATCGGCCTCTTCCCCGGCATAGGGTGAGGCAGCGATATCCCGGCACAGGGCCTGGACGTAGCCGTCGCGGTAGCGCTCCAGGCCGGCATAGGACGGAAAGTCGCAGTACAGGCATTTATGACGGCAGAACGGGATGTGGACGTACAGGCCCAGCCTCATTCTTCGTCGACTTTGAGGACGGCCATGAAGGCTTCCTGCGGGATTTCGACGGTACCGAACTGTTTCATGCGCTTCTTGCCTTCCTTCTGTTTTTCCAGGAGCTTGCGCTTACGGGAAATATCGCCGCCATAGCACTTGGCCAGGACGTCCTTGCGCAGGGCGGCCACGTTTTCGCGGGCAATGATCTTATTGCCGACAGCGGCCTGGATAGGAATCTGGAAGAGCTGGCGCGGAATGAGGCTGCGCAGCTTTTCGACCAGGGCGCGGCCGCGGCGGGCGGCGAAATCCTTGTGGACGATGACGCTCAAAGCGTCGACGACGTCGCCGTTGATGAGGATGTCCATTTTGACCATCGGCGAAGACTGATAGCCGTTGAGTTCGTAATCGAGGGAGGCATAGCCGCGGGTCGCCGACTTGAGGACGTCGAAATAGTCGTAGAGGATTTCGCACAGCGGCAGGTTATAGATCAGGGAAACCCGCGTATCATCGAGGTAATCCATGGTGACGTACTGGCCGCGGCGGTTCTGGGAGATTTCCATGACCGTGCCGACCATGTCCTTGGGGATGATGATCGTCGTCTTGACCAGCGGTTCTTCGATGTGGTCGACTTTGGTCATGTCCGGCATCTGCGACGGGTTATCCACTTCGACCATGGTCCCGTCCGTGCAGTAGACATGATAAATGACCGACGGTGCCGTCGTAATCAATGACAAGTTGTATTCCCGTTCCAGCCGTTCGCGGACGACGTCCATGTGCAACAGGCCCAGGAAGCCGCAGCGGAAGCCAAAGCCCAGGGCTGACGACGTTTCCGGTTCAAAGAGGAGCGCCGCATCATTGAGGTGGAGCTTTTCCAGGGCATCGCGGAGATTGTCGTAGTCATTCGTTTCAACCGGATAGAGGCCGCAGTAGACCATGGGCACGGCCTTGCGGTAGCCCGGCAGGGCTTCTTTGGCCGGATTGTCGGCCAGTGTGACCGTATCGCCGACCCGGCAGTCGCGGACGTTCTTCATGCTGGCAGCCAGGTAGCCGACGCTGCCACATTCCAGAGACGGAACGGGATGCATCTGGGGCAGGAAGACGCCCGTTTCGATGACTTCAAATTCCTTGCCCGACGCCATCATGCGGATGCGCTGGCCCGGTTTGATACTGCCTTCCATGATGCGGATATTGGCGATAGCCCCTTTATAGGCATCGAAGTGGGAGTCGAAGATGAGGGCCCGCAGGGGCTTATCCCCTTCATCAGCCGGTGCCGGGATGCGCTGGACGATGGCTTCCAGGACCTTGTCGACGCCGTAGCCCGTCTTGGCGCTGATCATGATGGCGTCCGACGCGTCGAGGCCGATGACGTCTTCAATTTCCTTGCAGACCCGGTCGGGGTCGGCGCTGGGCAGGTCGACTTTATTGATGATCGGGATGATTTCCAGGTCGTGTTCCAGGGCCAGGTAGACGTTGGCCAGGGTCTGGGCTTCGACGCCCTGCGTGGCATCGACGATGAGCAGGGCCCCTTCGCAGGCCGCCAGGCTGCGCGATACTTCGTAGTTGAAGTCGACGTGCCCCGGCGTGTCGATGAGATTGAGCGTATACTGCTTGCCGTCTTGGGCATCATAAATGAGACGGGCTGACTGGGCTTTGATGGTAATGCCCCGTTCCCGTTCGAGATCCATCGTATCGAGGAGCTGGTCTTCCATTTCCCGTTTGGG
>CABMPA010000186.1 GCA_902388315.1 uncultured Megasphaera sp.
CGCAGCCGAAGAAAAATACGGCTCTTCGTCGGGCAAATACCAGGAAATCGAAGGACCCGCCCCGGCCCGGGCCATCCTGGAAGAACTCGGTGCCGACGAAAAACTCATCGACCGGGTCTGCTTCCTCATCGCCCACCACCACACCTATGACGGCGTCGACGGCCTGGACTATCAGATTCTCCTGGAAGCCGATTTTTTGGTCAACGCCTATGAAGACCAGCTGAAACCGGAAGCCATTGCCACCTTCAGGGACAAGGTATTCCGCACCCCGTCGGGGATTCAATTATTAAAAGATACCTACAATGTGTGAAAGGAGTCCTTACGATGACAGATATTGAAAAATTCGTCGATATGGTAAAAAATTCGGATAACATCGTCTTTTTCGGCGGCGCCGGCGTCTCGACGGAAAGCGGCATCCCCGATTTCCGCAGCACCGACGGCCTGTACAATCAGCACTATAAATACCCGCCTGAAACGATTCTCAGCCATTCCTTCTTCATGGACAACACGGAAGAATTCTACCGCTTCTACCGCGACAAGATGCTGGCCCTCGACGCCCAGCCCAACATGGCCCACATCAAACTGGCCGAACTGGAAAAGGCCGGCAAACTGAAAGCCATCGTCACCCAGAACATCGACGGCCTGCACCAGAAAGCGGGCAGCAAGAATGTCCTGGAACTGCACGGCAGCGTCCACCGCAACTTCTGCATGCACTGCAATAAGTTCTTCGACGCCGAATACATGAAGAACTCCACAGGCATCCCCAAGTGCGACGCCTGCGGCAGCACCATCAAGCCCGACGTCGTCCTCTATGAAGAAGGCCTGGACAACGACGTCATCGAACAGTCCCTGTACTACATCAGCCACGCCGACATGCTCATCATCGGCGGCACGAGCCTCGTCGTCTACCCCGCAGCCGGCCTGGTCCGCTACTACCGCGGCCATAAACTGGTCCTCATCAACAAGTCCAGCACCGACATGGACAGCGCCGCCGACCTGGTCCTCCACGACCCGATTGGCGAAGTCTTCAGTCAGGTCAAATTATAACATTTATATAAACTATTTTCTCATTTGCCACATATAAAAAACTTCTATAGTATACTAAAAACAATGTATACTATAGAAGTTTTTTTGTATAAGCAAAAAAATGAGAAAGAAGGTCCTTTATCTGTGAAAAAGAAAATGCTCTGTTCCTTAGCCGCTGTATTGGCAGCCGGCTCCCTGTCGGCTTTTGCCGCCAACCCCTTTGTCGATGTCCCGACGGACAGCTGGGCTTACCAGTCCGTCGTAGCACTCGCTGACGCCGGCATCATCCAGGGCGTCGACGGTCAGTATTTCCAGGGCCATCGCAACATCACCCGCTATGAAGCCGCCGAAATGGTCGCCAAAGCCATGGCCCATATGGACAAAGCTTCCGTCGAACAGCGGGCCCTGATCAACAAGCTGGCCGATGAATACGCTGACGAACTGAACAACCTCGGCGTCCGCGTGACCAATCTGGAAAACCGCGTCGGCAACACGCGCGTCTTCGGCGACGCCTTCGTCCGCTACCGCTACCAGAAGGACAACAAGAAAGACGACAATTCCTGGGATACGCGCTTCCGCATCCGCGCCCAGGGGCAGGTCAATGACCGCACCAAGGTCACGGCCGGCGTCAGCACGGGCTTCCGCCCCTTCGCCAGCAACGGCGCAGCTTCTGACGAAGGCAACAATCCCTACATGGATTTGGCCAAAGTGGATTACAACTTCGGCAGCAAGAACTGGGAACTGAGCGTCGGCCGCAATGACGTCTACCGCATCGGCCGTGACGCCTATGGCCTGCAGTATTTCGATGCCCTCGACGGCGCCGAACTGCGCTATCACAACGATAAACTGGCCATCACCACAGGCTACGGCAAGTTCAAAGACGGCAAGAAACCCGGCGTCGATACAGTGAAGCCGATTTCCGACGCCCATTCGGATCACTTCAGTAGCGACGGCCTGAAGACGGGCTATGGTGAAATCGATGCCTTCTTCGGCGGCGGCAAGGCAGCCCATTCCGAAGCCGGCGTCTACTACAACCGCCTCCATCAGTCCAACCACAGTTCGGGCGAAGACTATTTCGCGAAATATATCGCCGGCTACTTCGTCCGCGGCAACTACGGCAAATGGAGCGCCCTGGCCAACTACGAACACATCGGCTTCAACGCCGGTATTAAAAACGTCGACGGCCAGGACTACGGCGATGCCTGGATGGGTACCCTCCAGTACGGCAAGGCCGACTTCCGCACGCCCGGCAGCTGGGATACCTGGCTGGAATACCTCGACCTCGACGACGGCTCCTTCCTGGGCGGCAACCCCTTCACATGGCGCTTCTCCAGCGACATGGACAATCAGCGCTCCTGGGGCGTCGGCGCCGACTACATCGTCGCCAAGAACCTCAAATTCAGCGTCATGCAGTCCTTCGCCAGCCGGGCCAAGACCGGCAGCCAGGACCCCCACGAAATGACCCGCGTCCACTTCCAGATGCTGTTTTAAGTAGGGGCCGCCTAAAGCCTTTCTGGCCCGTCAAGTGCCGACCATCGGGAGGTGCAGGACGGTTGCCAGAACGGACAGCAGAGGCTGGCGGTCCGCTGTTCGATTCGTAGGGGCTTGCACGTGGCAAGCCCGCCCCAGAATATGAGCGATTTTCCAACCCGGGGAGAGCGTCTCCAAATACCAAGCGGGTCGCCCACGCGGCGACCCCTACCGTACAATCTACTATTCCCCTTTTTCCACTAGTTCTCGTTCATATATCATCCGGTCTTCATCGGTAAAGACGTTGAAGACAACTTCTATCGGCTCATGTTGCGCCAGCCACTGCGATACGGTGGTTACGGCAATATGGGCCGCTTCTTTTTTAGGGAAACCAGACAAACTTAGGCCCGGACGACGCTGATGCGCTGATTGATGTGATGGCCTTTTTCGATTTCGTCGACCATGGCGATGGCATAGTCGGCATAGGAAATGACCGATTCATTGCGGCTGTTCAAAGTCAATTCTTCGCCGCCCAGGATGTATTTCCCCGTCCGTTCGCCGTCGGCCTGGAAGTCCGCAGCCGGGCTGATATAGGTCCATTTGACGTCGTCGTGCTGACGCAATTTCAGTAGGGCCTGAGCCATCGCCAATGCCAGGGGTTTGAAAGCGTCCGGGAAATCCGGTGCTTCCGCCAGGACTGCCGTGTGTTCTTTATTGGTGAAGAGCGAACCAGCCCCGCCGACGATGAGCAGGCGGACGGGAGTGCCGCTGAGGATCTGGCAGAGATGTTCCGTCGTCGTCGAATGACCAGGCAGCGTTTCCGGCGTCCAGGCACCGAAGCCGTCAACGACAGCATCGAAACCAGCCAAATCAGCCGCCGTCAAATCGAGGATATCTTTCTGTACATAATGCTGGGCATCGGTCCTATTTTCTGCCTTGCGGGCAAAAGCCGTCACATCGAAACCGCGACGAACGGCTTCGGAAATAACCTGACGAGAAACACGACCACCAGCAGCAACAACAGCGATTTTCTTATTCATAATGAACCAACCTTTCTGCGCACAGCGCAATGTAAATATATGATGAAATATAGCTTCTCTTAATCGTAATTTGTTTAGTTACAACTAGGATAATTGTAATATATCACATTACATCTATCTCGTCAACCCTTTTAAGGAAATTCGTGTAACTTTTTTTATTACATAAAAAAAAGAGCTGTCGTATGAAAACAGCTTTTTTGAGTATTCAGTTTGTAGTTTGTAGTGAACGGTTTTAAATTTAAAGCATATACTGTACCCATAAGGTTAGACAGTCCCTA
>CABMPA010000187.1 GCA_902388315.1 uncultured Megasphaera sp.
CACCGACGTCGGCCACCGCTGCGTCGTCGCCAAGATCAACGGCAAAATCGTCCCTTTGGACTATAAATTGAAGAACGGCGACATCGTCGAAATCATTACGTCCAAAGTCGGCAAGCCCAGCCTGGACTGGCTGAACATCGTCGGCAGCTCGGAAAGCCGCTCGAAGATCCGCAGCTGGTTCAAGAAGGAAAACCGCGAAGAAAACATCGCCAAGGGCCTGGATGCGCTGGAACGGGAATGTAAGCGCCTGGGCCATGATTGGAAAGCCCTCAACGTCGGCGGCCGCCTGGGCCGTGTGGCCAAACAGATGAATGCCGGCTCCGAAGACGACCTGGTTGCCGCTGTCGGCTACGGCGGTTTTGCCGTCAATACGGTCCTCATCAAGCTGCTGGAACTGCACAAGAAGGATCTGCAGAAACAGGAAGAAAAGACCAACAGCCTGGCGGCCCTGGAAAAACTCAAGACCAAGAAACCCGTCAAGCATAACGGCACGGGCATCCTGGTCAAAGGCGAACCGGGCCTGCTGGTCCGCCTGGCCAAGTGCTGCAGCCCTGTGCCGGGCGATCCCATCATCGGCTTCATCACCCGCGGCCGCGGCGTCTCTGTCCACCGTGCCGACTGCCCGAACGTTACGCACAGCCAGAACGACGTAGACCGCCTCATCGACGTCGAATGGGATTACGATGGCAATGAACGCTTTGAAGTGAACATGGAAATCGTCGCCTACGACCGCACGGGCATCATGGCTGAAATCATGGCTACCCTGGCGGAAATGAAGATTTCCATTCTCAGCGTCAACGCCAAGACCAGCGATACCAAGAACGTCACCATCCACATGGGCATCAGCATCAAGGACCTGGCCCAGTTTGAATTCGTCGCCACCAAGATACGCCGCCTGAAGGATGTCTACGCCGTCGAACGCTATACGGGAGGGAGCCAGTCATGAGAGCTGTCGTACAAAAGACCCTGACGTCTTCCGTGACCTCTGACGGCGTCCTCGCCGGCCAGGCAGGCAGCGGCCTGACGGTCCTCCTCGGTGTCTCCGTCAAGGATACGGAAGCCGACGTCCGCTACCTGGCCGACAAGATCGTCCACTTGCGTATCTTTGAAGATGACCAGGGGAAACTCAATCACTCCCTCCTCGATGAAGGCGGGGAGATGCTGGTCATCTCGCAATTCACTTTGTACGGCGATGCCCGCCACGGCCGCCGTCCCAGCTACATCGAAGCGGCCAGGCCCGAACAGGCCGAAGCCCTGTATGAGCAGTTCGTCGCCGCTGTCCGCGCCTTCGGCGTCACCGTAGCGACGGGCCGTTTCCGGACCCACATGGTCGTATCCCTGGAGAACGACGGGCCCGTGACCATCCTCTTGGACAGCCAGAAAACCTTTTAAGGGGGAATTATACGTATGAGCATGAAATATATCAATATGGAACTCGGTCCTATCATGACCAACTGTTACATCGTCTACGATACGGATACGAAAGAAGCCATGGTCGTCGATCCGGCCTGGGATTATCCGGCCATCGACAAGGCCCTGGCCAGCCATGGCCTGACGCTGAAACTCATCTTCCTGACCCACGGCCATGCCGACCACATCGGCGCCCTGCAGGAACTGCGCCAGCGCAAGAATGTACCGGTCTACGTCGGCGCCGGCGATGCCGACCTCATTTCCAATTCGCACAATAACCTGTCCCTGTTCATGGGCCAGGCCATCGAATGTACGTCGGCAGACCACCTGGTCAAGGACGGCGATGAACTGACTTTGGGCAACCTGCACTTCACGGTCCTGGAAACGCCGGGCCATACGCCGGGCGGCCTCAGCCTGTACGGCGAAGGCGTCGTCTTTTCCGGCGACACGCTCTTCCGCTATTCCGTCGGCCGTACCGACCTCTACGGCGGCTCGTCGAAGACGCTGCTCCACAGCCTGGAAACGAAACTCATGACCCTGCCCGACAATACGCTGGTCCTGCCCGGCCACGGCCCGGCTACGTCCATCGGTGACGAACGGCGGGGCAATCCCTTCCTGGACGGAGGCTGGTAAACCATGGTTGCCTATAAGGGCGCGGAATTCTGGATGCGCGTCACCCTGGCCGTCCTGGCCGGAGCGTTGTTCCTCACGGTCCATACCGTCTACTGGCCTGTCGTCATTTCCCTGATCCTGACGTTCATCCTCATGCCTATCCGCGATGGCGTCATCAAAGGCCTGCGGCGCCTGACTGGCCGCCATGTCCCCATCGACATAGCCATCCTCATTTCCTTTGTCATCCTCATCGTCATCGTGACGGTCATTACCAATATCATCGTCAAGCCGCTGGTCATCCAGGTCAATTTGCTGGCAGCCAACTTCAACGACCTGGTCAGCCAGACGGCGGCCCTGGTGACACAGCTTGAAAATGAGCAGACCCAGTTCTATATCCCGGACCAGGTCAAGAAGATCATCAACGATGCCTTCGTCAAAGTCGGCAATTACGGCGTCGACGGCATTACCAACCTCATCCAGTCGGTCTTTGCCCTTGCCGGGACGGTCGTCGAATTCTTTGTCGTACCGATCATTACCTTCTACTTCATGAAGGACGGCGGCCACATGGTCAGGATTTTCGTCGATATCTTCCCCGAAAGCTACCGCAGCCACCTGGCCGGCCTCTTCCAGGAAATACAGCACGTCCTGAGCCGCTACATCCGCGGCCAGATCCTCATGAGCTGTATCATTGCCACCCTGACCTTTCTCGGCATGTGGATCATGGGCGTACCGTACCCCATGGTCATCGGCCTGTTGGCGGCCATTACCGAATGGATACCCATTGTCGGGCCTATCGTCGGCGCCGTGCCGGCTATCCTGCTCAGCGCGACGGTCAGCCTGTCCCTGCCGCTGAAAGTCATCATCTTCTATATCGTCATCCAGCAGATCGACAGCCATCTCATCATGCCTCAGGTCATGGGGGCTGTCATCAGCCTGCATCCGGTCGTCATCGTCATCGCCCTGCTCATCGGCGGGACCCTCTTTGGCGTAGCCGGCATGATCCTTACCGTCCCGGTGACGGCAGTCTTACAGATTTTATGTAAACATTTATGGTTTTACAATACATATAAAGAAAAGGCGATGAAGCACAATGGAAACAACGAGAACAGAAACGAATAAGAAAGAAATCATGGATACCATGATGAAACGCATGAAAGAAAAGATCAAGTTCAAGAAATGCAAGATGACCTCTCAGCGGCAGATCATCCTGCGGGCCTTCGTCGAAAGCCCGATCCGCCATATGAGCGCCGAAGACGTCTTCGAGCTGGTCAAGAAGACGGCACCCGACATCGGCCTGGCTACGGTCTACCGGACGCTGGACCTGTTCACCCAGATGGACCTCTTGAAGAAACTCGATTTCGACGACGGCTGCAGCCGCTATGAATTGAATGACCGCGACAATGAAGGCCATTTCCATCACCATCTCATCTGCCTGGGCTGCGGCAAGGTCTGGGAATGTGAAGACGACCTCCTGGAAACGCTGGAAACGATCCTGGAAAAGCGCCTCCACTTCCACACCGTCGACCATCAGCTGAAGGTCTATGGCTACTGCGAAGCCTGCCAGAAGAAACGGGCTGAAGAAGCGGCCAGGGAAGCGGAAGCTGCGAAAGAAGCCGAATAAGATGGCCCTTCAGACCTATACCTATGACGGGCCGGAACGCCTCCATTCCCTCATCGGTCAGGTCATGGCCTCCCTGGGCTATGTCGGCGGCCGGGAAGTCCGCGACGTCGGGGCTGCCGTCACTGTCCGCGAGGAAGGCGGCCA
>CABMPA010000188.1 GCA_902388315.1 uncultured Megasphaera sp.
GTGAGATTTGACCACAACCCATCCGAGTATAATAGCCGGCTTTTACGAGCCACGAACCACAAACAACGAGCCACGGCTTTTCCTCGAGGCAATGTAGTTCTTCTGAATCTGTTGCCGCATAGCGGCATTTGAATCCGAAGCGAACGGCGACCTGCGGGGCCGTCAGGCCCTAAATTCGACGAACAACCTACGATGAACGGGACCATTCGCGACCAGCGGGGCCATCAGGCCCAAACTTCGACGAACGATGAACGACCTACGACGAACGGCTTTACGCCGCGACCGGCGAGGCCGTCAGGCACCTATTAACGGCTGCTCGTCATGGGGGCCAGGGCCAGGCGGCGCCAGCAGCACCAGAGGATAGCCAGCCAGACGGGCATGATGAGGACGGCTGTGAGCATATCCGGCATCTGGGTCATCATGAGGACGATGAAGCAGAGGAAGGCCAGGCAGAAATAGTCCGCTGCCGGGTACCAGAGGGACGGGAATTTCGTCGTCTTGCCTGTTTTTTGGCAGTAGGCCTTGAATTTCAAGTGTGTCACGATGATGGTGATCCAGTTGACGATGGTAGCGCCGACCGTAAGAGACAGGAAGTACATGAATATTTTTCCCGGGAAGAAATAGGTCACGGCGACGACGAACAAAGTCAGGCCCGAGCAGAGGCAGAGCGTGTGGACCGGTACGCCCCGGGCCGACAGCTTCTTGAACCATTGCGGGGCATTGCCTTCTTCGGCCAGGCCGTAGGCGATGCGGGAATTACCGTAAATAGCCGAGTTATAGACGGAAATGGCTGCCGCCAGGACGACGAAGTTGAGGAGATTGGCCGCTGCCGGGAAGCCGACATTGGTGAAAATCTGGACGAACGGACTGCTCTGTGTGCCAATCTGGTTCCACGGCCAAAGGTTCATGATGACGACCATGGTGCCGATGTAGAAGACGAGGATACGCCAGATGATTTGATTGATGGCCTTGGGCAGGGAGCGTTCGGGATTTTCTGCTTCTCCGGCTGTGATGCCGATCAATTCGACGCCGCCGAAAGAAAAGATGACCGTCACCATGGACAGACAGAAGCCCCAGATTCCATTAGGCAGGACGCCGCCATAATCCCAGAGATTGCTGAAGTTCTGCGGGAACGGCCGGCTGTCCTGACAGATGAGCCAGGCGCCGAGGGCAATCATGCCCAGGATGGCTGCTACTTTGATGAAGGACATCCAGAACTCCGTTTCACCGTAGGCCCGGACGTTGACCAGGTTGAGACAGGTGATGGCGATAAGGCAGACCAGGGCCGTGACCCATTGCGGCAGGTCCGGCAGCCAGTAATGGACATAGATGCCGACGGCTGTCAATTCGGCCATGCTGATGATGACATAAGAGAACCAGTAATTCCAGCCCAGCATGAAAACCGGAAAAGGGCCTAAATACTTGTCGGCATAATAACTGAAGGACCCGGATACCGGTTCTTCTACGGCCATTTCCCCTAACATGCGCATGATGAGGAAAATGACGATGCCGCAGATGAAATAGGCTGCGATGACGGATGGCCCGCCCAGGGAAATAGTCGATGCCGACCCATAAAACAACCCGGTACCGATAGCGCCGCCCAGGGCGATCATCTGGAGATGACGATTCTTCAGGCCGCGCTGCATCTGTGATGCTTCTTTCATAAAAAAAGACCTCCTAACAAAAAAGACGGCACGAAAGTTTACACCCACGGTGGTGTACCCCTTCGTGCCGTCGTTTGACGATTACACTCTGTCTATTAGTATAGAACAAAAACAGCACTTGTCAATCCGGGAAAAACGATGATGACAGATTACGACCTATTATCCATAATATGACCGGGTCTGCACAGTTCTGTTACAGCTATCAGTAAATGCTATATTTTTGTTTATTGAGAAGCTATAATAAAATAGAAATAGGTGACTGCTATCTTTTGTATTGCAAATAGCTGGCAGTTGCTTCTCATGAAAGAAGGATGATTCTTGTTGCAAGATATATGCAGGTCCCGCAATTGTGTTATAATGGCAGAGGAGGCGGGGAAAATGGGCCCATTCGTCGATGAGAACGGAAATCGGTGCAGCGTCTATCAAGTCGTACGGAACCTTTTGAAGGAGAATGTGACTTACGAATTCATTGCGCATGTTGCCCAATGCCCGTTAGAAACGGTAAAAGAAATTGCCGCTCAAGAAAAAAGCAATAGGGAGTGATTCTTTTGAAAATCTTGGTTGTCATGGATGTCGATACAAAACAGAAACAGTGGCTGGAAGCCGCTGCTCCGGAAGCGGATTTTTGCTATTGTCCCGGTGATGGGACCCAGGCTGGAAAGGCGTTGGAAGAAGCGGACGTCATCATTGGCAATATCGCTCCTTGCCTGGTAAAGAAGGCGTCGCAGCTGCGCTGGCTCCAGCTCAATAGTGCCGGTGCTAATGAATACTGCCAGCCCGGCGTCCTGCCGGCCGGCGTCACCTTGACCAATGCGACCGGTGCCTATGGCCTGGCCTTGTCGGAACACATGCTGGCCCAGACCCTGGCTATGATGAAAAAATTGTACCTCTATTATGATAATCAGCATCAGGCCCTGTGGCGCGATGAAGGCCCGGTTACGTCTCTCTATGGGGCGACGGTCGTCGTCGTCGGGTTCGGCAATATCGGCCGTAACTTCGGCCAGCGCGTCAAGGCCATGGGGGCCCACGTCATCGGCCTGCGCCGCCGCCAGGGGGCCGTGCCGCCGGAAGCTGACGAAATGGGGGATATGGCCCATTTCAATGAATACCTGGCCAAAGCGGATATCGTCGCATCGTGCCTGCCCGATACGCCGGAAACGTATCATCTCTATGATGCAGACCGCTTTGGAGCCATGAAGAAAGGCGCGTATTTCGTCAATGTCGGCCGCGGGACCAACGTCGACCAGGCTGCGCTGCAAGAAGCCGTCGCCCAGGGCCATCTGGCCGGCGCTGCCCTGGATGTCACCGACCCGGAACCGCTGCCGCCGTCGGATCCCTTGTGGAAGACGCCGGGCATCTATATTACGCCGCATATCTCCGGCGGCTACCATCTCCAGGCGACGCACGACTACATCGTCCGCATCGCCGCCGATAACCTCAAACGCTGCCTGGCCGGCGAGCCCCTGGAAAACGTCGTCGACCTCATGACAGGCTATAAAGCGTGAACGGCTGCTACAAACCGCTGACCACGGGCTTGACGACGGTGCCGGCTTTCCGGCAGGTGACGCGGCCGCTGGTCGTGTCGGTCAGGGCTGCGGCGAAGGCGTCGCTTTCGCTTTGCGGGACTTCCATGGTGAAGGTCACGTCGGCAGCGAAATCCCGGCCGGTGATGGTGCCGCTGTGGTCGGGGACGAAGCGTTCCATCGTACTGACCAGGGGATAGGCAACGGTCGCCGTCAGCACCGTGAAGGGCGTATAGACGGCGATATCCGCGGCTTCCAGGCCCAGGGCTGCCGTATGGCTGTAAGCCCGGATGAGGCCGCTGGCACCGAGCTTGATGCCGCCGAAATAGCGGGTGACGACAACGGCCGTATTGGTCAGACCCTGCTTCTTCAGGACTTCCAGGATAGGCCGGCCTGCCGTACCGGCCGGTTCGCCATCATCGCTGGACCGCTGGAAACGGCCGTCCGGCCCGACCTGGTAGGCCGAGCAGTTGTGGCGGGCATCCCAGTATTTCTTTTTCATTTCCTCGATGAAGGCCGCCGCCTCGTCTTCGGATTTCACTTCGCAGACCGTCGCGATGAAGCGGGATTTCTTGATGACATATTCAGCG
>CABMPA010000189.1 GCA_902388315.1 uncultured Megasphaera sp.
AGGCTCCGGAAGAAGGGGATTACGACGGCCATGTCGGCTTGGTCACGCAGTACATCCCGGAACTGCCCCTCAAGGACTTCGACAACGCCATCGCTGTCGTCGTCGGTCCGCCGATGATGATCAAGTTCTCCATCCAGGAATTGATTAAACTCGGTTTCGATGAAGAAAAAATCTGGCTCTCTGAATCGCGCAAAATGTGCTGCGGTCTCGGCAAATGTGGTCACTGCCGTATTGGCAAAGTCTACGTCTGCCAGGACGGGCCGGTATTCAAATACACCGAACTTCGTACATTGATCGACTAGGAGGCTGATACATTATGGATATGAATTGCGGCAAGTTAAAAAAATACGCTTTCCGGGTAACGAAAAATCGTAATATGGCTTCAGCCCGTGTACGCGTACCCGGTGGTTCCCTGAATGCCAAGGTCCTGGGCCAGGTCCAGCATATTGCCGAAACGTACGGCAATGGCGAAGTCCATCTGACCATCCGTCAGGGCTTTGAAATCATGGGGATTCCCTTTGAAAAAGTAGAAGAAGTCAAGAAAGCACTGCAGCCGATCATTGATGAACTCGACATCAATCAGAGCGAAAAAGGCGCCGGTTTCGAAGCTTCGGGTACCCGAAATGTCATGGCCTGCGTAGGCAACCGTGTCTGCCCCTTCGGCAACTACGATACGACGGCCTTGGCCAAACGGATCGAAAAGGCTATTTTCCCCAATGACCTGCACGTTAAAGTCGCGCTTACGGGCTGTCCCAACGACTGCGACAAAATCCGTATGCATGACTTCGGTGTCATGGGCATGACAGAACCTCAGTTCGACCCCAGCCGCTGCGTCAGCTGCGGCATGTGCGTCCGCAAGTGCAAACAGCTTTCGGTAGAAGCCTTGCAGATGAAGAATTTCCGCCCTGTCCGCAATGTCGAAAAATGCATTGGCTGCGGCGTCTGTGTCTGGGCCTGCCCGAACCGCGCCTGGACGCGCAGCAAGGAACAGTATTTCCGCATCACCCTCCTGGGCCGTACCGGTAAAAAGAATCCGCGTATGGGCGTCGACTTCATTAAATGGGCCGACGAAGACAGCGTCGTAAAGATTATCTCCAACGTCTATGCTTTTGCCAAGAAATATATCGATCCGACGGCGCCCGGCGGCAAGGAACATATCGGCTACATGGTAGACCGCACGGGTCCGGAAGAATTCATCAAATTCATCCTCCAAGACGTACACCTGCCGAAGAAGGCGGAAATCTATCGTCCCCTCAACTGGTCCGGTATCCGCTATGTCGGCCTGAAATCGGAACCTTTCTATGTCGGTAAAGACGTAAACCCGGCCGATTTGGATGTATTCCAGAAACCGTTGCCGCTGAAATAAGGAGGAGCCTATGTACAACGACGAATACGCCGCATCGGCTGCCGGCGCAGCCGCGAAAGTAGGCCTCCTGAAAAAGAATCCCTTGGGATATTTCCTCTTGTCGGCCTTAGCTGGTGCCTATATTGGCTTTGGCATCCTCCTGTCCTTTACGGTCAGCGGGACCCTCGGCGCCATTCCCATGAACAAGATTGCCATGGGCCTGTCCTTTGGCATCGCCCTGAGCCTGGTCGTCATCGCCGGGGCAGAACTGTTCACGGGCAACGCCTTCGTCCTCTACAACGGCTGGCGGTCGAAGACGGTCACCTTGACGGACGTCGTCCGCCTGTGGGTCGTCTGCTACCTGGGCAACTGGTTCGGCGCCATCGTCTTGTCCCTGATCTTCTACGGCGCTGACGGCGCGGCCGGCAGTACCGGTCAGGCCCTGGCCAACGCCGCAGCCATGAAGATGAGCCTGCCGCCGCTGGTCCTCTTCCTCAAAGGCATCCTCTGTAACGTCCTGGTCTGCCTGGCCGTCTGGTGCGGCTTCCGCTGCAAATCGGACAGCGGCAAACTGATCATGGTCTTCTGGTGCCTCTATGCCTTCTTTACCTGTGGCTTTGAACACAGCGTAGCCAACATGACCGTCCTGACCCTGGGCCTGCTGAATCCCGCCGGCACGGCCGTCAGCCTCGGCGGTTACTTCTACAACCTGTTCATGGTCACCTTGGGCAACCTCGTCGGTGCCATCCTCTTCTTGTCCATTCCCTATGGCATCGCCGCGAAGAAAATCGGTGATTAGTGGCTAGTGAGGCTGTCGCACGAAGGCTGCTGCCATCATGCAAGAACCCTTTCTCTTTATAGTTTGTAGTATAGATTTTGTAGTTTGCAGAAGAGGACTTTAAATTTTTTACCATTTGCTGCAAACTAAAAACTACAAACTTAAAACTCAAAAAAGGACCTGTCGCAAATGCGACAGGTCCTTTTTTCAATACAGCGTCACCCGCTGCTGGTCTATTTCGATGAGTCCGTCTTCTTTCATACGGGTCAGTTCCCGGGCGACGGCCGTCCGGTCGGCACAGAGGTAATCGGCCAGCTGGGTCCGGGTCATGGGAATGGTGAAGGTCGGGCTGCCGGCTCGTTCGGACTGGAACGAGAAATAGGTCAATAATTTCTTGCGCAGCGTCTTCTTGGAGATGGTTTCCAACTTGGTCAGCAGCTGGGCATTCTTGTCGGCCATGAGGTGCAGCATGTTCTCGATGAGTCCGTGGTGGAAGGGGCAGGCATTGGTGCAGACGTGCAGGACCTTGTGGAAGGGAAGGACCAGGAATTCTGTATTCTTGACAGCCTGGAAGGTTACGCTGGATTGCAACATCGTGCCGCAGACGAAGGTCTCGCCAAAGAGGCCGCCGCGGCGGATGACGGCCAGGACGGCTTTATCTCCCCAGCGGTCTTCGTGGATCATATGGATTTCGCCGCTGAGGACGATGCCGATATAGCGCACTTCATCCTGAGCCAGGACGAGGAATTCTTTTTTATGGGCCTTGCGGACGCGGGCTCCCAGGCAGGTGAGCATTGTCGTCCGGTTTTCCGGACTGATGCCGTCGAATAAGGGCAGGTCATCGGGGAGCGTCGTCAGATAAGCAGTCATGGGCAGGACCTCCTGTTTTAATAACGACGGTAGAGGCCGATAACTTTGCCCAAGATTTGGCAATCCTGGGTGTAAATCGGTTCGTATTCGTCGTTTTCCGGCTGCAGGCGGATCGTATCGGCTTCATGGAAGTAGCGCTTGACCGTCGCTTCCTCGCCGAGGAGGGCCACGACGATTTCGCCGTTTTCTGCCGTTTCCTGGCGGCGGACGATGAGCTGGTCGCCTTCGAGGATACCGGCGTTCTTCATGCTGTCACCCTGGACGACGAGCATGAAGCAGTCGTCATTACCGATGAAGTCTGCCGGGAAGGGGTAGACGTCTTCCACACATTCTTCGGCAAAGATAGGCGCACCGGCCCGGACCTGGCCGACCAGGGGCAGGGGCACGATTTTCTTGGAACGCCATGAGCCTTCATCGAGGAGCTCGATGGTCCGGTTCTTGGCCGGGTCGCGGCGGATATAGCCCAGATCTTCCAGGCGGTGGAGATAGCCGTGGACCGTCGATGTCGAACTCAGGCCGACTTCTTTACAGATTTCCCGTACCGACGGGGGATAGCCGAATTTATGGACACACGTACGGATGTATTCTAAGATTTGTTTCTGACGGGTCGTCAGCATCTTTTCATTATTAATCATATATATCACTCCAGTCTTGGAAAGTTATAGCAATTCCAGTATAAGCTACCTTCATTATACCGAAATTCATAAAAAAAATCAAACGTTTGTTCAAAATATCTTGACAAGAACAACCGTTCGAC
>CABMPA010000190.1 GCA_902388315.1 uncultured Megasphaera sp.
TGGCACCGTACTACACGACGCGCTACCTGGAAATGAAAGAACGGCTGCTGGCGAGAGATTAGGGGTTAGTGGTTAGTGGTTAGTGGTTAGTGGCTCGTGGCTCGTGGTTCGTGGTTAGCGGCCCGTGGCTCGTGGTTCGTGGCTCGTGGCCCGGCTCCCCTGCTAGGGGAGCTGTCAGCGCAGCTGACTGAGAGGTTGCTTTTTAACGAGAAGCCTGCGGTCCGCCAGCCACGGCTGTCCGTTCTGCCCCCCCTTCCCCTCCCGCTGGTCGGTACCTGGCGGGCTAGCTGGGGAAACCGCACCTATCCTGAAGCGGGCCGCCCTTTGGGACGGCCCCCACGAAATCGCATGCAGGCGATGGAAATGAGCGCAGGCCGCAGGCCGCAGTCCGCAGATGGCAGGCCGCAAAAAACACACGGCCGGCGGCCTTGTGCGTAGGGGACGCCCAAAGGGCGGGCGGCGGGCGGCTGACGGCTAGCTGCTGACTGCTGACTGCTGACGGCAAGAAAAAGACCCGGCCAGGGGAGAGGGCGGGTCTTTTTCTGTCGATATATAGAATGCGTCAGTGTTCAATAGTAGAGTGAGCGCCTTCGTGGACCGAAGGTACTCCGGCCGATTCATCAGCAGCGGCCGCAGGAGCTGCGTTCAGCGTGCCTTTCTGGGCTTGGGCGATGATGCTGTGCTTATAGCCATAGCCAAAGTAGATGACCAGGCCGATGGCCAGCCATACGACGAAGCGGATCTGCGTAACCGTCGGCAGCATGATGACCAGGATGCCGCAGAAGAGGATCGACAGGATCGGGACCAGCGGTACGCAGGGGCAGCGGAACGGGCGGACACGGTCCGGCGCTTTTTTGCGCAGGATGATGACCGATGCCGATACGATGATGAAGGCTGCCAGGGTGCCGATGTTGACCATTTCAGCGACGACGCCGATAGGTACAAGACCGGCCAGGATGGACGATACGACGGCGACTAACAAGGAGCTGCGGACCGGCGTCTTGGTCGTCTTATTGATATGACCGAAGAAGCGCGGCAGCAGGCCGTCGCGGGACATAACGAAGAGGATACGGCTCTGGCCGAGGCACATGACCAGGAGAACCGATGTGAGGCCGCAGATAGCGCCGACCGATACGGCAGCGGCACCCCAATGATAACCGACGAGCTGCAATGCATAAGCAACGGGAGCAGCCGTCGTCTTGAACTGCAAGTACGGGACCATGCCGGTCAGGATAGCCGATACGACGATGTAGAGAATCGTGCAGATGACCAGCGATAAGATAATGCCGCGGGGCAAATCTTTCTGAGGGTTCTTGACTTCTTCAGCCGCCGTCGATACGGCGTCGAAGCCGATGTAAGCAAAGAAGATGACCGAAGCGCCCGTGAAGACACCGGACCAGCCATACGGCATGAACGGCGTCCAGTTGGCCGGTTCGACATGGCTGATGCCGAGGGCGATGAACAGGCCGACGACAGCCAGTTTGATGACGACGATGATGTCATTGACCAGGGAGCTCTGGGTGATGCCCTTCATATTGATCAGGGTGATGACCCAGATGATAGCCATAGCCGGCAGATTGATGAGGCCCCCTTCTTCCGGTGCCGTAATGAATTCCTTCGGCAGGATCAGCCCCAGATTGGTCAGGATATTGCCGAAATACCCGGACCAGCCGATGGAAACGGCGCTCAGGGCCAGGGTGTATTCCAAAATCAAATCCCAGCCGATGACCCAGGCCCAAAATTCGCCTAAGGCTACATAGCCGTAAGTATAAGCGCTGCCAGCTACCGGAATCATAGCGGCGAATTCAGAATAGCAAAGAGCTGCGCAGCCACAGGCCAAGGCCGCGATGATAAAGGAAATGACCAGGGCCGGACCGGAGTAATTCGCGGCGGCGATGCCGGTCAGTACGAAGATCCCCGTGCCGACGATACAGCCGATGCCCAGCATGGTCAGGCCGAAAGTTCCCAGGACGCGGTTCATGCCGCCATCCTGTTTCGTTTCCGATAGAAACTGGTTGATGCTTTTCGTTCGGAAAATATTCTTTGACATACTTATCCCCCCTGTTATACCTCCCCTGAGATATAGATGAGAACATAAAAAATATAAAACCGCAAAGGCAGGAAACGAATCATTTCTATCATAAAGACGACTGATTCTTATGTTTCCGCACCCTTGCGGTTTCTGTTCATACATACATTATACTCGTATTTTTAATTTTGTAAAGTGTATATCGGTGATTAATTTAATATTTTCCAAGGAAAAAGGTTTTACTTTTTATTATTTTTAAGTAAATTGCGGTTTTTCTTTAATGCAGCTCTGTCTGGAGCCAGTTGACGGCATCGCCCATCATGTTGGTCGTGACGAAATGGCCGAGGTCATCGTAGACGATGGACTGGGTCTTGACGTCATCGCGCTGGGCCAGTTTTTCCAGATAGAGGTCCTGGGCCGCCCCATCGACGACATCATCGGCGCCGCCGCGGAGGGACAAGAGGGACCGGCCGCTGAGGCGGTCCATATGGGTATAAGGATCCATGGCCGCGAACTGCATCTGAATGAAGCGGAAGGCCCGGGGCTTTTCGATGTGCAGGGACGCCCGGAAGCGCCGTTCCGATTCATCCCACCAGCCAGAGCCATTCATGACGACAGCTGTCTTGAATTCTTTGAACAAGCTCATGGCACCGAGAGCCGTGAAGCCACCCATGGAGTGACCCATGACAGCAATAGGCGTATCCGGCCAGTTTTCCTGGATATATTCCAGCATGAGCGGGACTTCTGTCATGTTCTGGAAAATGGTCTGCCAGAAATCCGGGTATACTACCTTCGATTCATAGTCCAGCGTGCCGCGGCGTCCATGGTTTACAGCGTCGGGAATGACGACGTCATAGCCATAGGAGGCCAGGATGCGGCCGCGGATGGCCTGGAATTCTTTCTGTGACGACCAGCCATGATAAAACAGGACGACACCTTTCGCTTTTTCACCGGATGTAACGACTAATCCCGGAATCCCCTTGATACCTACTTCTTTTTCTTGAATCATTTGTCATAAATCCTCTCTATTTTTTAATTAATCGCCGGCGGTATGCCAGCGGTTCCTGCCAGATTTCCGACCAGACGAAGCCGGCGTAGAGTTCCCGCGTCTGCGGTGTCAGCTGGCTCCAGGGCGCCGGACGGACGCGGCGCGGCACCGATATGGGTACCGCAGCCGGACGGGCCGGCATGGCGGCGGGCACGACGGGCGGCTGGGCCGGGACTGCCCTTTCCGGCACCACGTCATCAGTCACCGCCGTGTCCCCGCTTCCCGCCGGAGCGGTTGTCTCTGCCGGCGCGGGCTTACGCCGCGGCGGTACGGGAATCGGGCCCTTGCGTTTCGGATAACGGCGGCGCCGCCGCAACAAGTCCGGCAGGACCGCCATCAGGACAAAGGCGATGATGAGCCATAACATATCCACAGCGCTCACCTACTTTTCACTATGGCCTGCCGGTCCCCGGTCTTCGTGATGCATGTCTGGTCCCGTCGGGACCGACTGGGTCCTGGGTACGCCGGCCTGGGCGACGGCGGCGCGCATGTCCGTATCGGCCATGATATTTTTCATATTATAGTAATCCATGACGCCTAACTTGCCTTCGCGCAGGGCCTGGGCCAGGGCCAATGGGACTTCGGCCTGGGCTTCGACGACTTTGGCCTGCATTTCCTGGGTATAGGCCT
>CABMPA010000191.1 GCA_902388315.1 uncultured Megasphaera sp.
GTACAATCTGAAAGTATTAGAATCGCACAGCCTCACGGGACTGCCACATATTCTTTTATATATTGTATCGGCCAAGGCCCATAAAGTCAAGCAGTTTTTTCAAGACTTCAGTCCGTCGATGCCGGCGTAATCGTCACAGCCTGCGGCGTAATGGTGACGCTGTTGTAAAAAGCTTCGAAGAGCTGAGCCGGTACGTACATCGTGCCGTTGACATTGACCGGACCGGCGCCATATTGGAAGATGTGGTTCAAATTGACCTTCTTGATTGTCCCAATCCGTTCGTACCAGTCTTCACCGGGTTTGACGATGATATAGGCGATATTCATTTCAACGCGGACACTCTGGTCGTCAGGATCCCAGGTCACTGTATAACCAAGCTGTTCTGCCACCTTCCGCAAGGGAATCATGACCACATTATTTTCCTGCAATACCGCCCCATCAGCCGGGTCCATGAGCTTGCCGTCAACCGTCAGCTGGCATCGCTGTACCGCCGTCAGCCCCGGAATCGACGTATACGGCCCCATAACCGGCCCTTCATCGTAGGCCCACGCCGGCCCGCAGGCCAAAGCCGCCACGACCATCGCTAAGATAATACTTCTCTTCATAAGGGATCCCCCCTTTACCTGAAATCAAAAACCAAGTCATAAATAAGGATATATATAATATATTCGACAAATCCCACCGTTTTCCTGCTAATATAAAAAAAGAACGCAGGCCGCAGTTCGCAGGCCGCAGGCCGCCACCGTAGGGGCCGTCCCAAAGGGCGGCCAGCTCCCCTATAATGGCTTGCAAAAAAAGCGCTGCCATAAAAGACAGCGCTTTTTAACAAACTAAAAATCGAAGAATCCCGTCTGGTCGGCCATGGGCACGACAGGGAATCCCGCCGGTACCGGCTGGATGATCATGAATACCAGGGCTGCCAGGACGGCAATGCCCAGGGTGAGGCAGGAAAAGCTTCCCTTTTCCTTGTGTTCATACAGGCCGAAAAGGCGGATGCCGACGGCCGAGCCGATAGTGGCAAACAAGGCGCCCAGCGAGAAATACTGGTACATGGCATATGACGCCAGCAGGCCGATGATCATAGCCCCGTTGATGACAATGGGGTAGCATTTGGACAACACCGATTCGGGATTGCGGCGCATAGCCGTAAGCCAATCGGTCCCGTCGATGCCGCTCAGGCCAGTAAGGAAGGTCGACGCATAGAGCATCTTATCCCACCAGGCCGTCCCCTTGCGGCGATCGCCCGTCCGCCACATGACGAAGGCGTAAATCAAAATAGCCACGCCGCCGACGATGTAGTAGTAATTTTCCGGAATGAACTGGACAGCAGCCGCACCGATTGTCACCAGGATGCCGGCGCCGACGACCATCTGACCGATTTTTCCTTTGGTCGGACGCGACTTGACATCCATTTCCTTATAAATCTTGGCAAAGATTTCCATGAGGAAGGTAAAGACGAAAAAGACGATGCCGATGAAAGGATTGAGCGCAGCCAGGGCGATAGTAATCAAAATCGGGATAGCCAGGCGCACGCCGGGAAAAAAGGTGAAACTCTTGATTTTCATGACATGAAGCTGCGAGTACACCGTAAAATACGTAAAGACATTAAACATCAACATAGCGGCAATACATTCAACGGGCTTGGCTCCCATGTACAAGAACATGAGAAGGACGCACATGCTCATATTGATACCCGTAAAACGGGCAAACACCGTCCCCAGCAGACCAGCCACGAAGAAAGGCGCTATGGCCGATAACATTTCCATGAACAAAACATCTCCTGATCCAGATTATTTCAGATGATGGCTGCCCCGTTCAGTCATGGGGATGCCCTGTTTGCAAAGCGGACATTCTTCCGGTTTGTATGTCGGAACAGTCAAATGAAGGAGAGCCTGGACCTTGTCTTTCGGTACACCGAATTCGGCTTTGCCGCCGCTGCGGTCGACGAGGAGGCCGACACCGACGATGACGCCGCCAGCTTTCTTGACGACATCGACGACTTCCTGGACGGAACCGCCGGTCGTAACGATATCTTCAACGATGAGGACGCGTTCACCCGGTTCGATATGGAAACCACGGCGCAGCGTCATGACACCTTTTTCACGTTCCGTGAAGATAGCCCGCGTACCGAGCGCCTTGCCGACTTCATGAGCCAGCAGGATGCCGCCGGTCATAGGACCCATGACAGTCTGGACGTTCTGGTCCTTGAAACGTTCTGCCAATTCCTTGCAGAGCTTTTCCGTATATTCCGGATGCTGGAGAACGTTGAACTTTTCAACGTACAGCGGGCTGTGCAGGCCCGACGTCAAGAGGAAATGGCCTTCGAGGACGGCCTTGGTGTCTACTAACAACTGTCTTACTTCTGCTTCTGTCATCATGATTGATTATACCCCCTGAATTTCTGCTAAAATCTTTTGCGCTGCTTCCTTGGGATCGGCGGCCTTGGTAATCGGACGGCCGATGACCAAATGCGATGCCCCGTCGCGCAAGGCCTGAGACGGCGTCGTGAACCGTTTCTGGTCGTTGGCTACAGCAAAAGTCGGACGGATGCCCGGCGTAACGATGAGGAAATCGGGGCCATTCATTTCCCGGATTTCCCTGGCTTCATACGGCGAAGAAACGGTACCATCAATACCGGCTTCCTTGGCCAGTTTCGCCAGATTCTTGACCGATTCGGCAATGCTGTACTTGCCACCGATTTCCTTCCAGGCTTCTTCATCGATACTGGTCAGTACCGTGACCGCCAGCAGGCGCGGCCGTTCAATATTCAATTTAGCCGCTTCATCGCGGACGGCATCGGCTGCCGCTTCCATCATAGCCCGGCCGCCCGTACCGTGGAGCGTCATCAAATCTGCGCCGAGACGGGTCAGGGCACGGATACTCTGGGCCACCGTATTGGGAATATCGTGAACCTTCAAATCGAGGAAAACATGTTTCCCCTGGTCCTTCAAATACCGTACGGCATCGGGACCGGCACTGTAAAAGAGTTCCATCCCGACTTTATAAAAAGAAACACTGTCGCCAAGGGTTTCAACGAGCTTCTTCATATCGTCCAGCGAATGGACGTCCAAAGCCGTAATGATGCGATCATCTGCCATAGGCTACCCCTCCTGTATATAAATGTATATAGGCATATCTAATTAATTGTGTCATGTTTTGGAAAGCCTGTCAAGGCAAAAAAAGCCTCACTTCGTCCATTGCCCGCAATACCAGTCATAGGTCCGACGGATTCCTTCTTCCAAATCCATTTCCGGGACAAAATCCAGATCCGCCTTCAAGGCCTCATTGCTGAGGACCGACCGCAGGATATCGCCCGTCCTGGCCTCCGTATACTGGACGGGGACGGTATAGCCCACGGCTTTTTCAAAACTGCGGATCAAATCGTTGATGCTCGTTTCCTGTCCGGTCGATACGTTCATCGTGTGATAGCCTTTAAGCGGAAGCGCCCGGATGATGGCCTGGGCAATATCGCCGGCATAGACGAAATCGCGGGTCTGATGGCCGTCGCCGAAGACCGTAACCCCTTCATGCCGGGACAAGAGCTTGCAGAAGATGCTGACGACACCGCCTTCCCCCTTTTCGCCCTGCCGTTCGCCATAGACGTTGGCAAAGCGGAAGACCGTCGCATCCATGCCATATA
>CABMPA010000192.1 GCA_902388315.1 uncultured Megasphaera sp.
ACAAGGATTTGAAACGGGTAGAAAAATATAAGAAAGCCTATGCGATTCTGACAGGAAATGAAGTCTGATGATGACCGTAGAAGATATAAAAAACGCTGAGATAGAGTTATTGGAAAAGTGGTTTGAAGATGACACCTGGAAAAGTTTTCCTGAAGATGCTCAGGGGGAGTTGTTAAATAGGTTGATAGACTATAAAGCTCGTAATCTTGATGGTGTGGACACACCCGTTTGGGAAGTGTTCAAAACCCAAAAGGTTCAGAAGATGATCAGGGAAGGCTTTTTTGATGACATGGAAGAATACTTGATAGACCCTAAAGAATAAACTGCAAATGTGATCGGTCATCCTTGTCTGCCGTTTCAAATCTTCAAATCCATTTCCGCATAAAGTGCCGCGTAGCCAGCCAGGGCGATGCGGCCTTTTTCTATGTGGCAATAGAGTTCGCCGCCTCGTTTCGAGGCCTGATAGGCGACGAGGTCGGTTTTGCCGAGTTTGGCTGACATGACGGGGATGATGTGGCAATGGCCGCTGCCGCAGACCGGGTCTTCCGGGACGGCGAGTTTCGGCGCAAAGGACCGGCTGACCGTGTCGTATTTGCTGCCTTTGGCGGTGATGTTGCAGAGCAGGCCGTCGAGCTGTTTGAGTTTGTCCATGTCAGGCTGGCAGTGGATGACGTCGACTTCGTCGGCCAGGACGCAGACCAGGTCGCGGGCGAGGTAGGCTTCGACGGGGCGGACGCCCAGGGCTTCTTCCATGGCGTCTGTGACCGGGACGGGTTTCATGTCGTAGGCCGGGAAATCCATGGAGAAGCGGTCGCCGTCACGGGTGACGACTAATTCGCCGCTGAGGGTCTGGAAGTTGTAGCGGCTGGCGTCGGGTTCGACGAAATGGGAGAGGACATAAGCTGTCCCCAGGGTGGCGTGACCGCAGAGGTCGATTTCGCCGCCCGGCGTGAACCAGCGCAGGTGCCAGTGATCGCCTTCTTTGACGGTAAAGGCCGTTTCGGACAGGTTATTTTCCATAGCGATGTGCTGCATCAGCTCATCGGGCAGCCACTGGTCCAGGACACAGACGGCGGCCGGGTTCCCTTTGAAGATTTCTTTGGTAAAAGCGTCGACAATGTAACATTTCATGAGACAGACCTCCTTTTTAGCCATCGTATCACAGCCTGGCTGGACTGGCAATGAGGTACATGGTATAATTTTACTCAGAAAGATTTTACTCAGAAATTTTTTAGTCAATATATTCTGAGTAAAATAAAACTGAGTAAAGGAGTGGGCCTATGTTTATTGGAAGAAAAAGGGAACTGATGCGGCTGCAGCAAATGTATGATTCGCCAAGGCAGGAAGTGATACTGATTTACGGACGCCGGCGTATTGGTAAGAGTGAGCTGATTAAACAATTTTTACAGGTGCCTGAAGTGACTGGGCTGTATTATCAATGTAAGCGGACGACGGAAATGAATAATGTGCAGAGCCTGTCTGATTTGATTTCCGATGTGTATCAGTATCCGCCCCTTGCTTTTTCGGGAATAGAAAAGCTGCTGGAGTTTCTTTTTCAACGAGCCTGCCAGGAAAAACAGGTCCTTGTTTTGGATGAATACCCTTATTTACGGCAGACTGTCGCCGGATTGGACAGCATGCTGCAATCTTTGATTGACACGTATCGGGAGCGTTCGCAGCTGAAGCTGATTCTTTGCGGGTCCTTTGTGGATACCATGAAATCGCTCATGTTGGAAGAAAATCCGTTATATGGCCGTGTGACCTTGGGACTCCACGTCCACCCTATGGATTATTTTGAGTCTGCGCAATTCTACCCCGACTTTTCCTTGGAAGACAAGGTGCGTCTGTACAGCGTTTTTGGCGGAGTACCTTATTATAATAGTTTGATTGATCCGGCCCGGAGTGTCCGGGACAATGTCCTCTCTCTGTTGGTGGAACCAGGCGCTCGGCTGGAAAATGAGGTGCAGATGTATCTGTTAGGAGAATTATCGAAATTCATCAATGCCAATGAGGCTTTCGAGGCCTTGGCCAGGGGATTTCACCGCTACAAGGATATTTTGTCGCAATCCCATATTTCCAGCAGTCCGGCTTTGGCTGAGGTCTTGAAACGACTGATTCTCATGGAGCTCGTTGAAAAAGAAGTGCCTATTAATGATGTACATAATAAAAAACGAGCCAGTTACCACATTTGTGATAATCTGGCCAGTTTTTATTATCGCTATATCTTTCCTTATAGTTCACAACGGCAAATCATGGCGCCGGACGTTTTTTTTGACCGGTATATTGCAGCCGATTTCGCACAGGTTTTCGTACCGAAGCGGTTTGAATCGCTGTGCCGGCAATTTCTGATCCGCCAGAACCGGCAGGGGCGTCTGCCGGAAATCTTCGATGCCATCGGGACCTATTCTTACGATTTGCCAAAAGAGCATAAGAATGGGGAATTCGATGTCGTTACGCATGATGATAAAGGCTACATCTTTTACGAAGCCAAATTCCGGCAGACGCCCATTACGGATGCCATGATTGAAACCGAAATCCGCCAGGTCCGTCAGACGGGGATGGATTGTTATCGTTATGGCTTCTTTTCTCGTGTCGGCTATGAGGTGACTCCCAGACCGGACGTCATCCTCTATACGCTGGACGATTTGTTTGAAAGCTGTTAATGACTGGCTTTCTTGACCTTGCAGGCTACGGTGTAGATGACGGCGCACAGGGCCAGGTAGGCGATGATGCCCAGGTAGGTGGCTCCCGGTGTGACGACCCAGTCTTTGAGGAACCAGTCGATGCCGCCGATGTGCAGGACGGCGCTGATGAGGCTGCCGATGGCCCCGCCGGCGACGAAGCCCGAAGCGACGGTGCTGCCTTCGCTGAGGCGCAGGGCGTTGAGGGCGTCGTCTTTACTGCTGTGGGAGACGAAGTACGATACGAGGCCGCCGATGAGGACGGGCGTGTTGATTTCCATGGGAAGGTACGCGCCGAGGGCAAAGGCCAGGGGCGGGACTTTCATCATCCACAATAGGAAGGCGAAGAAGGCGCCGGCCATGTACAGCGGCCAGGGAGCGGCACCGCCGTCCATCATGGGTTTGACGATGGCAGCCATGGCGTTGGCCTGCGGCGCGGCCAGGGCGCCCGATCCCGTGTAGCCGTAGGCGTGGTCGAGGAGGAAGATGACGCCGACGGAGATGAAGCTGGACACGATGATGGACAGAATCTGCCACTGCTGCATCTTCTTCGGTGTCGCGCCGGTCAGGTAGGCGACTTTCAGTTCCGACATGAAGTTGCCGGCTACGGCCAGGGTCGAGCAGAGGAAGGCGGCCATGAGCAGGATGGCGATGATGCCGGAGCTGCCGCTCATGCCGGCGTTGCCCATGAAGACGGCCGAGACGATGATCATGAAGATGGTCATGCCCGATACGGGTTCGTTCCCCGTAAAGGCGATGGAGCTGATGCCGACGACGGAGAGGAGGAACGAGAAGATGAGGATGATTGCCCCGGCCAGCAGGGTCTGGGTGATGTTCTGCGAGCAGGTGACGTGGAAGAAGAGCGTGAACAGGGCGCACATGGCCAGGGTTCCCGTGACAATCTGGCTCATGGGCAGGTCCTGCTGGGT